>NZ_CP054021.1:2922500-3197500 GCF_005862305.2 Rhizobium indicum
CTTCGAAGGCCGCATCTCGCCCGACGTGCAGGCGAACTATCTCGCATCCCCGCCGCTGGTCGTCGCTTATGCGCTTGCCGGTACGGTGCAAACGGATCTAACCAAGGAGCCGATCGGCGAGGACCAGAGCGGCAACCCGGTTTATCTCAAGGACATCTGGCCGACCTCGAAGGAAGTTCAGGAATTCATCCTGAAATACGTGACCCGCGAGCTTTACGAAAGCAAGTACGCCGACGTCTTCAAGGGCGACGTCAACTGGCAGGCCGTTCAGATCCCGCCGGGCCAGACCTATGCCTGGGACGACAATTCGACCTATGTGCAGAACCCGCCCTACTTCGTCGGCATGGGCAAGAAGGGCAGCGGCGTTTCCGACATCAAGGGCGCCCGCGTCCTCGGCCTGTTCGGCGACAAGATTACCACCGACCACATCTCGCCGGCCGGTTCGATCAAGGCGGCATCGCCGGCCGGCGCCTACCTGATCGACCACGACGTCGCCGTTGCCGATTTCAACCAGTACGGCACGCGCCGCGGCAACCATGAAGTGATGATGCGCGGCACCTTCGCCAATATCCGCATCCGCAACCACATGCTCGGCCCGAACGGCAAGGAAGGTGGCTACACCATCCATTACCCGTCGAAGGAAGAGACCTCGATCTACGACGCCGCGATGCAGTACAAGCAGGAAGGTGTGCCGCTCGTCATCTTCGCCGGTGTCGAATACGGCAACGGCTCCTCGCGCGACTGGGCTGCCAAGGGCACCAACTTGCTCGGCGTCAAGGCGGTGGTCGCCCAGTCCTTCGAGCGCATTCATCGTTCGAACCTGGTCGGCATGGGCATCATCCCCTTCGTCTTCGAAGAGGGCACGACCTGGCAGAGCCTCGGCCTCAAGGGCGACGAACTCGTCACCATCGAAGGTCTGGAAAAGATCAAGCCGCGCGAGAAGAAGATCGCCAGGATCACCTATGGCGACGGCACCGTGAAGGAGGTTCCGCTGCTGTCGCGCGTCGATACGCTCGACGAGGTGATCTACCTCAACAATGGCGGCATCCTGCAGACGGTTCTGCGCGATCTCGCTGCCTGATTTTTAAGAGACTTATTTGATAATAGCCGCCGGAAAGCAATCTCCGGCGGCTTTTCTTTGGTGCGACGACAGTATTTGGACGGGCTCACGATGATTTGTTTTATGCAAGTTCCCGTCGAGCTACGTCTCACCCGTTCGTGACTTTTCGTTTGGACCCGGAAGGATTATTCGTACGTTCATATGTCAGGGCCCCCGGTTCAAACATGCCGTCGGCGCTGAAAAAGAGGTGCAGGTGAATGTCCCCCCGTTTTTTGATTCCGCTGATTGCCGGCGTTGTTCTCTCAGGCCCGCTACAGGCCGAAGACGGCACGCCGAAAGGTGTCGTCGAACTCTTCACGTCGCAGGGCTGCTCCTCCTGTCCTCCCGCTGATGCCGCTTTCCGCAAGCTGGTGAACCAGGGCGATGTCATTGCGCTCGCCTATCATGTCGATTACTGGAACTATCTCGGCTGGGCCGATACGCTGAGCTCCAAGGAAAACACCGAGCGGCAGTATGGCTATGCCAAAACGATGGGCCGCAGCAACGTCTACACGCCGCAGGCCATCGTCAATGGACGCGACCATCTGGCCGGCGCCGATCTGAATGGCATCAACAGCAAGATCGACACCTATAGCAGCGAAGGCAACGGGCTGACCGTTCCGATCAGTGCCGCGATGCGCGGCGACGAGCTGGAGATCAAGATCGGCGCGGGACAAGGCAAAGCCAATGTCGTCATGGTCTATTTCGATAAGGAAAAGACGATCGACGTCGAAAAAGGCGAGAACAGCGGCCAGAAGATCTCCTATCTGCACAGCGTCACCAATGTCGAAACCGTCGGCATGTGGGACGGCAAGGCGACCAGTCTGACGCTGCCGGCCAGCGTCCTGCAGCGGCCGCAGCTCGAGGGCTGCGCCATCCTGCTGCAATCGGCGACCGCAGACGGCGATCCGGCGGCGATCCTTGGCGCGACCGTGGTGATGGCTGGCAAAAATATCTGAGATTCATCCGGTTGCGGATGAAGTGCTGGGGCGGCCCGGCCGAGCGTATTCGGGGCTGGGGTTAAGGTCGATACGCTCCGCCGGGCCCTTTGGCGCGCTGGCGCCAAACTGGAATTCATAAATCTCCTGCAAATGAGGCGCTGTTTTGACTGAAATGCGGCGCTGCGGAGAAAGCGTTGACCTGTCCAGCGCATCATGCTTTCCGAAAATCGAACCCAACTTTCGCAAGACATGATGCGCTGACTCAAAGTGCTACAGCGTCCTTGCGCGAGAGACGTGCGGCGGAATGTGACGGCTGGCACTCTTGCAATTTGCGGCGGCTCGGGCAAACTGTCACCCTCCTGTCACATGTGGAGGCCTTGTGAGACTGATGACAGATCAGCCGGATTTGCGACACGGCGAAAGCCGTTCCGTCGACCACAGTTCCTCAGTCGTCGTCGATCTCAGGGAATACAAACAAAGCAAGGACCCGCTTCCGGTGACCTTCCACCGGCGCGAACTGGACGCGATCCTCTGGATCTACGGCCGGATGGTCGGTGATGGTGAATGGCGCGACTACGCCATCGATCACCTGAAGGACAGGGCGGTCTTTTCCGTTTTCAAGCGTTCCGGCGAAATGCCGCTCTTCCGCATCGAGAAAAACCCGAAGCTCGCCGCCAAGCAGGGCGCCTATTCCGTGATCAGCGTCAACGGCACGATCCTGAAGCGCGGTCACGAGCTGAACCAGGTGCTGAAGGTCTTCGACAAGGCCCTGAAGCTCGTCGACAAGTAAACCATATCAGCCGTTAAACAGCGTGCCGGGATAGGTCGACGGGTCCGGATCTGTGCTCATGCCTTCGCCGAGGGCGCGCTGCATGAACATCGTATCCAGCCAGCGGCCGTGCTTGTAGCCGGTGCCCTTCATCAGACCAACCTCCTCGAAGCCGGCCGTGCGATGAAGCGCGATCGAGGCGGGGCTGGCGCCGCCGATGACGGCTGCCATCTGACGAAAGCCGAGGGTGGTGCAACGGATGATCAGTTCGGCGAGCAGCGCCTTGCCGATGCCGCGGCCGCGGGCTTGCGGCGCCAGATAAATCGAATCCTCGACCAGCCAGCGATAGGCAGGACGCGTGCGGAAGGCCGAGGCGTAGGCGTAGCCGAGCAAGGCCCCGTCCGTGCCGATGGCTGCGATATAGGGATATTGCTGGCCGACGATGGCCGCAAAGCGTTGCGCCATCTCGGCCTCGGAGGGCGGCACGATCTCATAGCTCGCGACGCCGTTCAGGACCGATTCGCGATAGATATCGGCAATGGCGGGAATATCGGCGTTCGAAGCATCGCGCAGGAGGAAGGACATTTCAGCAGCATATCCATAAGGGCGGCAAGGGCTTTCTAAAACCATTCCGTGAAAGCCTACGCAACAAAAAAGGCGGCCGAAGCCGCCTTTTCGATCTCAGTCTGCCCTGCTTATTTACGGTTGCCCATGAACTGCAGCAGGAACATGAAGAGGTTGATGAAGTCGAGATAGAGCGTCAGCGCACCCATGATCGCCTTGCGACCGGCCACGGCGACGTCATCGGCTTCCAGGTACAATTCCTTGATCCGCTGCGTATCGTAGGCGGTGAGGCCTGCGAAGATCAGCACGCCGAGCACCGAGATCGCGAACTGCACGGCAGACGACGCCAGGAAGATGTTGACGATCGAGGCGATGATCAGGCCGAACAGACCCATCATCAGGAACGAGCCCATCGCCGACAGGTTACGCTTCGTCGTGTAGCCGTAAAGCGACAGCGCGCCGAAGGAGGCGGCGGTGACGAAAAAGGTCTGAACGACGCTCTGGCCCGTGTAGATCAGGAAGATCGACGAGAGCGACAGGCCGACGAGCGCGGCGTAGACCGCAAAGGTCGTCTGGGCGGCGGCCACCGTCATCGTATTGATCCGGAAGCTCAGGAAGAACACCAGAGCCAGCGGCGCCAGGATGACCACCCACTTCAGCGGGCTCAAATAGATCGCCTGACCGAAAGCGGTCAGCTCACCATTGGCGAAGGCGAATTGGAACGACAGATATGCGGCCACACCGGTGATCGCCAGACCCAGCGCCATCAGGTTGTAGACCTTGAGCATATAAGCGCGCAGGCCTTGATCAATCATCTCGCCGGTCTGAGCGCGGCTTTGATAGTTACGAAGATCAGCCATAGTTTCCTCTTACAAGCTCCGATGGAAATACGGTGTCGGGGTTTTCGACCCGGGCGCCGCTGCGGAGCTCCAGCATGCCTGCGGATAATATGAGGCTTTCGCCCTTTGCAAACAAGAGGCTTGCAAAGGCTCGGTCGGTTAAATCGCCGTAAGGTGAAGGGTTTGGGTGCCGCTGCCCGGTCAAAGCTCGCGCAAGACGGGGGCCGCCTTCTGCCCGAGGATGCGCCAGGTGCCGATAAGGCCGATGCCGACGGTGAGGACGAGTGCTGTGACGAGCGTCAGTCCCGCCACGTCGGGCAGAAAGGTCGACGGCAGACGCATGATGCGGGCGACGATGAACCAGGCGGCGACGCTGCCGGCGATCAGCGCGAAGATCGCAGTCGCGAGGCCGAGGATCAGATATTCGTAGCTGAAGGCGCGGATCAGCATGGCGCGCGTGGCACCGAGCGTCTTCAGCACCACCGCATCGTGGGTGCGCGCCCGGTTTCCGGCGGCAAGCGCGCCGGCAAGGACGAGGATCGAGGCGATCAGGGCGACCGAGGCCGCAGCGCGGATTGCGGTCGCGAGCTGTGCGACCAGCTGGTTGACGATATCGATCGCGTCCTTGACGCGCACACTGGTGATCGTCGGATAGGTGTTGGTGACGGATTTCAGGATCGCCGCATCTTCGGCCGGTGTCGAAGAGGGATCGGTCAGCGTCGCCAGCCACGCATGCGGGGCGCCGCGGAAGGTATTCGGCGAGAAAACCATGACGAAATTGATCGACAGCGATTCCCACTCGACGCGGCGCAGATTGGCGATCTTCGCCGTGATGTTGCGGCCGAGCACGTTGACGGTCACCGTATCGCCGAGCTTGAGGCCGAGTTCATGCGCCTCTTCCGAGGAGAAGGAGACGAGCGGCTCGCCGCTGTAATCCTTGTCCCACCATTTGCCTTCGGTGAGGGCGGCGTTCTCCGGCAGGGTTTCGGCATAGGTTATGCCGCGATCGCCGTTCAGCACCCAGCGGCCGGAGGCCGGCACGTTCATCTTGGTGACGTCCTCGCCGTTGAAGGCGATGATCCGGCCGCGCAGCATCGGCACTTCGACAAGCTTGCCCTGCGGCGCTTGCGCCTGGACGAGATTGCGGAAGGCGCCGACCTCGGCGCTCTGGATATCGACGAAGAAGAAGTTCGGCGCACCCTCGTTCATGCGGCCGGTCAGCTGCTGGCGCAGGTTCCCGTCGATCAGGGTCAGCGTCACCAGCAATGCGAGGCCAAGGCCGAGCGAGAGCACGACTGAGGGCGTCAGTGCGCCGGGGCGGTGGATGTTGCCGATCGCAAGCCGCAGTGCCGGCGAATTGACGCGCGGGCTGCGGCGCGCGAGCCAGGCGATCAGCGCGGCGACCAGGCGCAGGACGACAAAGGCGAAAACGATCGCGCCGACGAAGACGACGGCGATGAAGCGGTCATAGGCGGTGAGGATGGCAAGGCCGGCAAGGGCGGCCATGAACAGGGCGGCTAGCAGGATGTAGGGCCAGGAGGGCAGGTGGCGGGCCTCGAAGCCTTGCTCGCGGAACAGCGCGGTAGCAGGCACTTCGCGAGCGTGGCCGAGCGGCAGGATGGCAAAGGCGAGCGTCGTCAGGATGCCGAAGAGCGTCGCCAGCAGCAGGGCGCCGGGATAGAGGGTCGGCACGGTCGAGACCGGCAGGAATTGTGCCAGGAATTGCGCGGCAAGCATCGGCGACAGGGCGCCGATGACGAGGCCGATCAGGATCCCGCCGAGAGCGATGATGGCGATCTGGAAGAGATAGATCAGAACGACGACCTGCGCCGGCGCACCGAGACATTTGAAAGTGGCGATGGTGGTGCGTTTGGAATCGAGGAAGGCGCGCACTGCATTGGCGACACCGACGCCGCCGACGATCAGCGCGGTGAGGCCGACCAGGGTCAGGAACTGCGAGAAGCGGGTGATGTTTTCGGTGAGCGAGGGCGCGGCGCGGTCGCTGGTGCGGATCGCCCAGCCGGCGGAGGGGAATTCCTTCGAGGCGCGCGCCTGGATGCCCGACATCGCGGCCTTGTCGTCCAGCCGGATCTTGTAGGCGTGTTCGACCAGGCTTCCCGTCTGGATCAGCCCGGAGGCTTGGAGCGCCTGGCGGCTGACGAGCAGACGCGGCGCAAAGCCAAAACCTTCCGACAGTGCGTCCGGCTCGGTTTTCACCGTGCCGGTGATGCTGAGCTTGACGTTGCCGAGCAGCAATTCGTCGCCGACCGCAAGCCCGAGCCGATCGAGAAGCAGCGGGGCTGCGACCGCACCATAGGTGCCGCCTTGGCCCGAAAGCAGTGCTGCAAGCGGATAGTCCGGCTCGGCCACGAACTTGCCGTAGAGCGGGTAGGCGTCATCGACGGCCTTGACCTCGACCAGCGCCTGATCGGAACCGTCGGGCTTGCGGGCCATCGAGCGCAGGCCTGTTGACACCGAAACGGTGCCGAGGCCTTCGAGGAAACCTATTTCCTGAGGTGTGGCTTCGCGATTGTTGAGTTCGAAACGGACGTCGCCGGCCAGCAGTTCCTGCCCCTGCGAGGCGATCGTGTCGGTGATCGACTGCGAAACGGAATTAACGGCGGCGATGGCGCCGGTGCCGAGCGCGATGCAGGCAAGGAAGATGTAAAAGCCGCGGATGCCGCCGCGCAGCTCGCGCAGCGCCAGGCGAAAAGCGAGGGAGACGCGTGGCGTGATGATCCTCATGCGATCGCCGCTTCGCTGCGGCGGGCGGCGCTGTCGCCTTCGATCCTGCCGGAGCGGACGCGAATCTGGCGCGAGCATCGGTTTGCGAGCGAGACGTCGTGGGTGACGAGAAGCAGGGTCGTGCCGCGTTCAGCCTGCTTGGAGAACAGAAGGTCGGCGATCTGGCGGCCGGTCTCGGTGTCGAGATTGCCGGTCGGCTCGTCGGCGATCAGCAGGGCAGGCGAGGGGGCGAGCGCCCTGGCAATTGCCACGCGCTGCTGTTCACCGCCGGAAAGCTGACCGGGATAGTGGTGCAGCCGTTCGCCGAGCCCGACCGATTTCAGCTCGCGATGAGCGATCTCGAAGGCGTTGCTGACATTGGCGAGCTCGAGCGGCACGGCGACGTTTTCCAGCGCCGTCATGTTGGCGATCAGGTGAAAGGACTGGAAGACGATGCCGATGTTGCGGCCGCGGAAATCGGCGACCTGGTCCTCGCTGAGGCTATGGAGCGGCGTATCGTTGATGTTGATTTCACCGCTGTCGAGCCTTTCCAGCCCGGCAAGCACCATCAGCAGGGTCGATTTGCCGGAACCGGAAGGGCCGACGATGCCAACGGATTCACCGGCCGCGATATCGAGATCGATGCCCTTCAGCACATGGACGGAGGCGGCTGCGCTACCAAGGGTCAGATCGGCGCCCTTCAACTCGATAATGGTTTTTGCCAACAGAAATCGCCCTATATATGTCCGTAATCGAATGGCCGCATAACGGCACTTCGCCAATCTAGGGAAGCTAGCATGAGATTTAAAGTTGCCGCCCTTCAATTCACCGTCATCGCCGTCTCGCTGGCCCTTGCCACTGCAGCCAATGCCCGGACAATCAATCTCGTCGGCTTTGGAGACAGTTTGATGGCGGGCTATCAGCTGCCGCTCGGCGACGGCTTTCCAGAAAAGCTGCAGGCGGCCCTGAAGGCGAAGGGGCTCGATGTCACCATTGCCAATGCCGGGGTCTCCGGCGACACGACGACAGCAGGGCTTGCGCGCGTCGACTGGTCGGTGCCCGACGGCACCGATGGCGTCATTCTCGAGCTGGGCGCCAATGATGCGTTGCGTGGTATCCCGCCGGAGGAGAGCGAGAAGAATCTCGATCAGATGATTACCCGGTTAAAGGCGCGCGGGATTGCCGTGCTGCTCGCCGGTATCATAGCGCCGCCGAACATGGGAGCGGATTATGCCGCACGATTCAACCCGATCTATCAGAAACTCTCGGAAAAACATAAGCTTCCACTCTATGCCTTCTTCCTCGACGGCGTCGCGCTGGAGGCCGGGTTGAAGCTTGAAGACGGCATGCATCCAAATGCGAAAGGTGTCGACGTCATGGTCGAAAAGATGGAGCCTGCTGTCACAAATTTCGTCGAAACGATTTCTTCTGTGAAGAAATAGGGGCTTGCGCGGTTATTGATTGCATGATTCCGTGTGAGCACCTGCAAAAGATTCGGGGAGTGCTCGTGATGCCGAGACTGTTTACCGCCCTCGAAATTCCGCGCAATGCGGCGATGAGTCTTTCATTGCTGCGCGGTGGCCTCCCCGGAGCACGATGGATCGATGTGGAGAATTACCACATCACCCTGCGCTTCATCGGTGATGTCGACGGCCGCACGGCCGATGAAATCGTTGAACGCCTCGACCGGATCGACCGGCCGGAATTCCAGTTCCGGCTGGAAGGCATCGGTTCGTTCGGTTCGAAGAAACCACATTCGGTCTGGGCCGGCGTCTCGCAATCGCCTGAAATGTATGCCCTGCAGGGCGAGATCGAGCGCATCTGCCAGCGCATCGGCCTGCCGCCGGATCCCCGCAAATTCATGCCGCATGTGACGCTGGCGCGGCTCAAATCCTCGCGGCTCGACGATGTCGTGCAATATCTGGCCGGACGCGGCAACTTCCACACAGCAACCTTCACCGCACCGCGCTTCGTGCTGCTTTCGTCGCGCGAATCGGTCGGTGGAGGGCCTTACCTCACCGAGGAAGTGTTCCCGCTGCACGAGGCACGCTCGACGCCCAGCGTTTCGAGCAGCCTGCAGCAGCCGGTCAAGAGCCTGGTGTAGACCAACTCGAAACCATCAGGGCCGCCATAATAGGGATCGGGAATATCCTCTCCCGTTCCCAGTGCGGTATCACCGAAAAGGTGGATATTCGCTCCATGCGGCGCGCTCTTTTTGAGCGCCGCCAGGTTGTCGCGGTCCATGGCGAGGATCAGATCGAAATCCCTGAAATCCCTCGACTGAATGCGCCGGGCGCGCTGCCCCGATATGTCGATGCCGTGGTTTTTCGCGGTGGCGATCGAACGCCGGTCGGGCGGATCGCCGTCATGCCAGCCGCCGGTGCCGGCGGAAGCGATGGTAAAATCGCCGGTCAAGCCTGCCTCGGCGACGAGATGGCCAAAAATTCCCTCCGCGAGCGGAGAACGGCATATATTGCCCATGCAAACGAAGAGGATGCTGATGCGTTTCATCGGTAACCTGTCTGACAGAGAAGAGGACCATGGCATGAAAATGGAAAAACTGGAACGGACGGCAGCCGAGGCTGAGCTGGCCGAGCTTTCGGGCTGGGTGCTCAATGATGCGGGTTCGTCGATATCGAAGACGTTCAAGTTCGCAAATTTCGTCGAGGCTTTCGGCTTCATGACGCAGGCAGCGCTTGCGGCCGAGAAGCTCAACCATCATCCCGAATGGTTCAATGTTTATTCCCGGGTGGATGTCACGCTGAACACGCATGATGCCGGCGGGCTGACGGAGCTGGATTTCAAGCTCGCCAAAGCCATGGAGAAGGCTGCGGCGCGACGTGTCGTTTGAAAGCGGGGCCGATTGAAAGACTGGGCGCCGTCACCATATGTTCGCATGGACAAAAGGGATGCAGGGATGGACGAGGTCAAATTCGGGGAAATCCTGTTGCCGGGCGACGAGGACACGCAGAGCCGGCGCGAGAAGACCGTCAGGCAGAAATTCTGGCCGACGTTCCGGCGGGCCGTGCGGCAGATCCCGTTCTCGCGCGATGTCGTCGCCGGTTTCTATTGCGCGCTCGATTCGCAGACGCCAACGAAGGTGCGCGGCGTGCTGCTTGCAGCACTCGCCTATTTCGTCATGCCGATCGACATGATCCCGGATATTTTCGCCGTCATCGGCTTTTCCGACGACATCGCCGTGCTTTCGGCCGCTTTCGCCATGGTGCGCGGCCACATCCGGCCGGGCCACTATGAAGCCGCCGACCGCGTTCTCGCCGATCGGCCGGAAGAAGCGATGAAGACGATTTAAAGCGCATCGCGGCGAGCCTTTTGGCGAGATCGCATCAGGCGATTTCGCGTTCCAGCACCTTGCGGAGCTTGCCGAAGGCAAGTCGGATACGCGACTTTACCGTGCCGAGCGGCAGTCCGGTCGCTTCGGCGATCTCCGAATGCGATTGACCGAGGAAGAAGGCGGCGCGCAGCATGTCGCGCTGTTCCTCCGGCAATTGGCCGACGGCGGCGCGTATCTTGGCGTCGCGATCGTCATTGGCGATCATTTCTTCCGCGCCGATATCGGCCGGCGGTTGCAAGGCCGGATCAGTCTCATCGAAGATGCGGGTATTGGCGCGGCGCTGCATGTCGATGCGGCGGTTGCGGGCAATGCGGAAAAGCCAGGTCGAAAGGGAAGATCGCGTGGCATCGTAGAGCTCTGCCTTGTGCCAGAGCACGATCATGATCTCCTGGACCAGTTCCTCGGCCTCGCCTGATGTCATCCTCTGGCGCATCAGCCAGGCCTTCAGGCGGGGTGCGAAATAGTCGAACAGGATGGAGAAGGCCTGCTGGTCGCGATCGTCCGCGACGGCCTTCGCGAGGGCAGCGAAACGCTGTCTTTCCTCGGCATCCATATCTCCTCACCAGCCCCCTGCGACAATAATTTCGTCCCGGATTTCCAAGTCTTACTGAGGTACAACGGATTTGGGAAAGGTCAAACTCTTGCCTGAATCTTTGTGTCTTAAATTCAGCCGAACGGACGGCCAGTGCCATTGGGGCACGGTGTCGCGGTCGATACCGTCAAAGGGGCGAAAATTGACACTCGAGCTGAAATGACACAGGCACATACAAATCGCAGCCATTGTTGACCATTTGGTAACCTGAATTAAGTCAAAATAAAGCAGATCGTGATTATGCGGCGCCCGCTATGATCGCTTCGGGCCTTGAATCGCAAGAACCGGCAGGAATCCATGTTTGTAAAAAGTATCGTATCCGCTCTCGCACTCACCCTTGTTATGGCCGGAGTTGCGACAGCGCAGCAGGCCGCGCCGAACCGCATCCAGCAGTTCCAGGCGTGGGGCGCTTACTCCTACAAGTCGGGCAACAGCACCGTCTGCTACGTGCTTTCCGTTCCGACGGCAAAGCAGCCGGCAAGCGTCGACCACGGCGACAATTTCTTCATCGTCTCTCAGCGTCCGGGCCAGAACATCTCCTACGAACCGCAGGCGATGATGGGCTACACGGTCAAGGAAAATTCGAAGATCAACGTCGTCATCGACAACAAGACCTTCGTGATGTTCACCAAGGACAAGGCCGGATGGGTCGAGAACGCGGCGCAGGAGCCGGCCCTCGTCGCCGCGATGAAGACCGGTCATTCGATGACGGTCAACGCCGTTTCGCGCAAGGGCACCGGCACCTCCTACAGCTACTCGCTCTCGGGTATCTCGGCTGCGCTGAAGCAGATCGAAACCTGCAAGTAAGCGGTCCTTTAGGCCGAAGAATTTCATGGGCCGGCCTTGCGCCGGCCCATGCCGTTTCCATCTATGGTGACGCGCGGGCAAAATGATGCTAAAGCCGGCGCCAACAGCGGACAGATCGCGATTTCAGTCGCCGTTCCGCCATTCAATTTCTGCCAATGTGCCGTCATGCACCCGCCAGTCTTCCGGCTTAGCCCTGAAGTTCGCAGGGTTTGCGGGGCGGTTACGTGTTCGAATTCGGGATGAAAGACTATGTCCGTCATGGATGCGATTGATGTCATCAAGCCTCAGGCGCCCCGCGCCGCTTCCGGCGTCGAGAAGCCGTCCCTGATTGGGCTGTCGCGTGAGGAGATGGGCGCGGCACTCCGGGAAAAGGGTGTGGCCGAGAAGCAGATCAAGATGCGCGTCTCGCAGCTCTGGAACTGGATCTATGTGCGCGGCGTCTCCGACTTCGACCATATGACGAATGTCGCCAAGGACATGCGGGAGATGCTGAAGCAGCATTTCACCATCGCGCGTCCCGAGATCGTCGAGGAGCAGGTCTCCAACGACGGCACGCGCAAATGGCTGCTGCGCTTTCCGCCGCGGGGCGCCGGGCGTCCCGTCGAGATCGAGGCCGTCTACATTCCGGAAGAGGGCCGCGGCACGCTCTGTCTTTCCAGCCAGGTCGGCTGCACGCTCACCTGTTCCTTCTGTCATACCGGGACGCAGCGTCTGGTGCGCAACCTGACGGCGGAGGAAATTCTTTCGCAGCTGCTGCTTGCCCGCGACCGGCTTGGGGACTTTCCGGACCGTGAAGCGCCGCAGGGTACGATCATGCCTGCCGAGGGCCGTAAGGTCAGCAACATCGTCATGATGGGCATGGGCGAGCCGCTTTATAACTTCGATGCTGTCAAGCAGGCATTGCTGATCGCAACGGATGGTGACGGCCTGTCGCTGTCCAGGCGCCGCGTGACGCTTTCCACTTCTGGCGTTGTGCCGGAGATCTTCCGCACCGGCGAGGAAATCGGCGTCATGCTGGCGATTTCGCTGCATGCGGTGCGCGACGATCTGCGCGACCTTCTGGTGCCGATCAACAAGAAGTACCCGCTGAAGGAGCTGATCGAGGCCTGCCGGTCCTATCCAGGTCTTTCGAACGCGCGGCGCATCACCTTCGAATATGTGATGCTGAAGGATGTCAACGACGGCCTGGAAGACGCCAAGGGGCTGATCAAGCTCCTGAAAGGCGTGCCGGCGAAGATTAACCTCATTCCGTTCAATCCCTGGCCCGGCACCAATTATCAGTGTTCCGACTGGGAGCAGATCGAGAAGTTCGCCGATTTCATCAATTCGGCAGGTTATGCCTCGCCGATCCGTACGCCGCGCGGCCGCGATATTCTTGCCGCCTGCGGCCAGTTGAAATCGGAATCGGAACGCATGCGCAAGACCGAACGTCTGGCCTTCGAGGCGATGATGATCGCCAATCACGGCGCCGACGACTGATCAGCAAGTTTGATCCATGCTACAATTCTCCGCGATTGATTTCAGGGGGCGCTTTTCCTAAAAGTGCCCCCAAAATCATTCAGGAGGATCCCCATGCGCCCGATTTTGCTCGCTCTTGCCGCCACTTTGGCCCTTTCCCAACCCGCAAAGGCTGATGACGTCACCGTCGCCGTGACGGCGATCGTCGAACATCCGGCGCTGGATGCAGCGCGCAAGGGCGTTCTCGATGCGCTGACGGCCGCCGGCTACAAGGAAGGCGAGAACCTGAAATTCGTGTTCGAATCGGCGCAGGGCAATCCGGCGACGGCAGCCCAGATCGCCCGCCAGTTCGCCGGTGACGAGCCCAATGTCATCGTGCCGATCTCGACGCCATCAGCCCAAGCGGTCGTTTCCTCGACGCGTGACATTCCTGTCGTCTTCACGGCCGTCTCCGATCCGCTCGGCGCCCAGCTCGTCAAGAACATGGACAAGCCCGGCGGCAATGTCACCGGCCTCTCCGATATGTCGCCGGTCGCCGAGCACCTTGCGCTGATCAAGGAAATCCTGCCCGAGGTGAAAACCATCGGCTATCTCTACAATTCCGGCGAGGCGAATTCCGTTTCGCTGCTCGCCGTGCTGAAGGCTGAAGCCGAAAAGGCTGGCCTGAAGGTGGTCGAATCGGCCGCCACCAAGTCGGCCGAGGTCCAGGGTGCGGCACGCGCGCTCGTCGGCCGCGCCGACGCGATCTACATTCCGACCGACAACACGATCATCTCCGCGCTCGAAGGCGCTGTCGCGGTGGCCGAAGAGAGCAAGCTGCCGCTCTTTACCGCCGATACGGATTCGGTTTCGCGCGGCTCGATCGCCGCCCTCGGCTTCAACTATTATGATGTCGGCAAGCAGACCGGCGAGATCGTCGTGCGTGTGCTGAAGGGCGAGAACCCGGGCGATATCGCGGTCAAGACTGCCGCCGGCAGCGACCTCGTCGTCAACAAGTCTGCGGCCGAGAAGATGGGCGTCACCCTGCCGCAGAGCGTGCTTTCCCGCGCTACCAAAGTCATCGAATAAACAAGGCGACTGCCGTCGCTGATCGAGTTTGCAGCCGCTCCCGTTCCACACGGGGGCGGCTGATGGTATTAAAAGCCTGATGTTTCGCGCAGGGCGCGGAGCGGAAACGGACAGAAGAGGGGCGGAAGCCTTGAGCCAAATCGCATTCTGGGGGGCCGTCGAACTCGGACTGGTCTATTCCTTCGTCGCCCTTGGGGTCTATCTCGCCTTCCGTGTTCTGGATTTCCCCGACCTGACGGTCGACGGCTCCTTTCCGCTTGGTGCAGCGGTGACGGCCGTGCTGATCATTGCCGGTGTCAATGCTTGGCTTGCGGCTCTGATCTCCATGGCCGCCGGTGCCGCCGCGGGCATGGTGACAGCACTGCTCAACGTGCGCTTCAAGATCCTCAATTTGCTTGCCTCGATCCTGACGATGATCGCACTGTTTTCTGTCAATCTGCGCGTGATGGGCAAACCCAATGTCGCCCTCATCAATGCCGACACGATGATCAGCCCGTTCTTCGGCCATGGCCTTCGCGATTTCTACGTGCGGCCGCTCTTCGTCGGTGTTCTCGTCGTCGTCGCGCTCATCCTGGTCTGGCGTTTCCTGGAAAGCGATGCCGGCCTGGCAATGCGGGCGACCGGCGCCAATCCAAGAATGGCGCGGGCCCAGGGCGTCGATACCAGCCGGCAGATCTATCTCGGCATGGCGATCTCGAATGCGCTGGTGGCGCTCGGTGGCGCCCTGTTTGCCCAGACGAACGGCTTTGCCGACGTCACCTCAGGCGTCGGCACGATCGTCGTCGGTCTCGCTGCCGTTATCATCGGCGAGACGCTGCTTGGGCGGCGCGGTCTGCTGATCGCGTTGATCGGCTGCGTGCTTGGCTCGATTCTCTATCGCATCGCAATCCAGCTGGCGCTTTCGAGCGACGTCATCGGCCTGCAGGCGTCCGACCTCAATTTCGTCACCGCCGTGCTGGTGACCGTGGCGCTCATCCTTCCCCGTTTGCGCGGAGGTGCCGCGTCGTGATCAACCTCAAGAACATCAAGGTCGTCTTCGGGCGCGGCACGCCGCTGCAGAAGCAGGCGCTCTCGGGTGTCAGCCTGACGATCGAGGAAGGCTCCTTCGTCACTGTCATCGGTTCGAACGGCGCCGGCAAATCGACGCTGCTCGGCGTGCTCGCCGGCGATGTGCTGGCAAGCGAGGGGCAGGTGCTGATCGGCAGTGCCGACGTCACGCGCAAGACGACGGCGGCGCGCGCCGGGCTGGTCGCCCGTGTCTTTCAGGACCCGTTGACCGGAAGCTGCGGTGCCTTGTCGATCGAGGAGAACCTGGCGCTTGCGGCGCGCCGCGGCGAACGGCGCGGGCTCGTTTCGGCGCTTGGCGCAAAACGGCGCGACCATTTTCGCGAGAGGATCGCCGAGCTCAATCTCGGGCTCGAGAACCGCATGAAGGACCGCATGGACCTGCTTTCCGGCGGCCAGCGGCAGGCGGTCTCGCTTGTCATGGCGACGCTGGCGGGCTCGGAGGTGCTGCTGCTCGACGAACATACGGCGGCCCTCGACCCCGGGATGGCAGAATTCATCATGGGCCTGACCCAGAAAATCGTTTCCGAGCGCAAGCTGACGACGCTGATGGTGACGCATTCGATGCGCCAGGCGCTCGACTATGGCCACCGGACGGTGATGCTGCATGGCGGTGAGATCGTGCTCGACGTTGCCGGCGACAGCCGCAAGACATTGCAGGTCGAGGATCTGATCGCGATGTTCCGCAAGATGCGCGGCCAGACGCTGGATGACGATGCGTTGCTGATTGGTTAGCGGGCAGCTGATCATTTCACGACCGCGGGCGGATCGATCAACCGACCGCGGGCGGATCGATCAAACGACCGCGGGCGGATTGCTGCTGAAACACGAGCGGCGCTGCGATCCAAATATCAAATCTTCTGCTGAAAGAAGATGATATCGGTGATCATATGCCGCTCGTCCTCAGACGCTAGAGCCTTTCCTGGTCAGATTGAAGCATTCTGTTGGCTCAAACGGAGTCGGATGGTCGACCGGCCGGCGCGCGTCGTAGCCAAGCTCTACGGCCAAGCCGGCCGGTCGATCAGGCGGCCCGTTTCAGCCAACCCGAAGGGCCGGGCATCTTTGCGCCAGGATCAGAGGCAATCGGCTCGGACGTACCAAGGGGTATGCCCTTCGCCAATCGCCTCTGCCCTGACGAAAACCTGCTCCGGCAGAATGATTCAATCTAACCCGGAAAGGCTCTAGGGGACCGTCATCAAGAGCAGACTTCCACCAGCACGCGATGGCCGTACTGGTTGAGCCATTCCGGTTGGCACTGTTCCGGGTAATAGTCGTCATCGCCGAAGAACAGACGATTTCTATCATGGAAGGCGAAACGGCCGTCGCGGTGTCCGCCAAAAGGGCCGGCTCCGCCGAAATTATGCGCTCCGAAGCCGCGATCGGCGAAATTGCCGCCGCCCATATGGGAACCGCCGCCGAAGTGGCCGCCATCACGCGAGAAGCCGCCACCGCCATGGCCTCCGCCGCCGTGAGCTAAGGCAGGTGTTGTCGCTGTAAGGGACGTGGCGGCAAACGTCAGCGCAACAACCCCTGCTGTTATGATATTGCGGAACGTAATCATTGACTTATCCTTTCAAGGTAGCTCTTCGTGAGCCGTAAAGGATATGTGGGCAGCGAAGGTGGCGTGGCCTAGCCACAATTGCCGACTTACGATCATATGTTGATCACAAGTAATCGCGCGAAAGGCATGGAATAATTTTGGAAGACGACGAAATTCGCGGTCACTGCCTGCTCCGGCATGGCGTCTCGCGAATATTGGTGTCGTTGGCGGCGGATCGGTTCACGACCGCGGGCGGATCGATAAGCCGACCGCGGGCGGATTGCTTCGCAACCGCGGCTATCTCGACTGGGTGAGCAGGATCTTCGCGGCAAAGATCGAGAAGACGCCGGCGAAGGTGTAATCCATGCCGCGCAGCACTTTCTTGTTGTTCTGCAGCCAGGAGGCCAGCCAGTCGGCGGCAAAGACGACGCTGGCATTGACCGGCATGCCGATCAGGATGAAGCAGAAGCCGAGAAAGAGCAGCTTTTGGGTGACGGCCGGATCGCCGGCGCTGACGAATTGCGGCAGGAAGGTCATGAAGAAGATGATGACCTTGGGGTTCAGAAGATTGACCCAGAAGCCCGACGAGATGTTCGAAAGGGCGGTGCCTTTCTGCTCCTCGACCTTGGCGACGGTGAGCTTCGAACCGAAGCGGATCGCCTGTACCGCCAGCCAGAGCAGATAGGCGGCACCGCCGGTCTTCAGGATCAGGAAGGCGGTCGGCGAGGCGGTGATCAGCGCCGAAATGCCGAAAGCGACCAGCATGGTGTGGACGACGATGCCGAGGCTGGTGCCGACGACAACGAAGAGGGCCGCCTTCTTGCCCTGGGCCAGCGCACGGCTGATCGACAGCGTCATGTCGGGGCCTGGGGTTGCCGCGAGCAGCAGCGTCGCGGCGGCAAAGGCCAGAAGGGTCGGCAGGCTGGGCAGAAAATCCATGACACACTCTGAAAGCCGAAAAGGATCTGGGATCTCTTACCCGGCTTTCAGAAAATTACCAATCAAACCTTCTGATGGCGCCGATTACTTCTGGTCGAGGAAGGCCTTGAACTTGTCGGCGTAGTCCTTGTGCCAGCGTGACAGCGGCGGACGGTTCTCGATGATATCGCCGGCCGCCCAGGCCATCCGGCGCTCGTCGACCGGACGCGCGACGTCGTTGTCTGGGCAGAGAATATAGAAATCGCTGCGTTCGAGGCTTTCGACCATGAAATCGACGGTCTGTTCCGGCGTCCAGGCGGCAGCCGGTTTTTCGGCGCGGTCGCCCTTGGTAAGGCCGGTGAAGACGAAGCCGGGGATCAGAAGGTGGGCGGAGATCTTTCCGCCTTCGGTGTTGCGAAGCTCATGCTGCAATGCTTCGGTGAAGACTTTCACACCAGATTTGGAGATGTTGTAGGCGGGGTTGCCGGGCGGCGTGGTGATGCCCTGCTTGGAGCCGGTGTTGATGATCAGGCCTGGCTCGCCATGCGAGAGCATCTTCGGGCCGAAGGTGCGCGTGCCGTTGATCACGCCCATCAGGTTGACGGCGAAGATATTGTCCCAGTTCGCCTGCGGGCTGAAGATCGAGGTTTCCGGGCCGATGCCGGCGTTGTTCATCAGCACGTGCACACGGCCGAAACGCTGGAGCACGGCGCGTTCGAGCGCTTCCAGCGAGTCTCTGCTGGCGACGTCGGTCTCGACCGCCATCACATTTTCCTCGCCGGCAATGGCCTTGAGTTCGTTGGCCGCATCGGCCAGCCGATCGCCGCCGAGATCGGCGATGGCGACGCTCATGCCGCGTCCGGCGAAATATTTCGCCGCGGCAAGACCGATGCCGGAGGCGCCGCCGGTGATGACGGCAACATTGGACTTCTTGAAAATGTCTTGAATATTCGTCACGGGGCAGCCTCTCCTCGAGCATTTGCGGACGCTGGCGAATATGGGCTCTGCTTTCGCGCTGTCAAACGGTATCGGCACCATCAGCGTCGCACTTGGTCTTGCGTCACGCGCCAATCTCGCTAAAAGTGCCGCGACACCGGGTTTTCGCCGGCCTTTTATGCAACGGACCTCATCATCATGGCATCATACAAAGACGTGAAGAAAGTCGTTCTCGCCTATTCCGGCGGCCTCGACACCTCGATTATCCTGAAGTGGCTGCAGACGGAGCTCGGCGCCGAAGTCGTCACCTTCACCGCCGATCTCGGCCAGGGCGAAGAGCTGGAGCCGGCGCGCAAGAAGGCCGAGATGCTCGGCATCAAGGAGATCTATATCGAGGATGTGCGCGAGGAATTCGTGCGCGATTTCGTCTTCCCGATGTTCCGTGCCAATGCCGTCTACGAGGGCGTCTATCTGCTCGGCACCTCGATCGCCCGTCCATTGATTTCCAAGCATCTGATCGATATCGCCCGCAAGACGGGTGCGGATGCGATCGCCCACGGCGCGACCGGCAAGGGCAACGACCAGGTTCGTTTCGAACTGTCCGCCTACGCCCTGAACCCCGATATCAAGATCATCGCGCCGTGGCGCGACTGGGCGTTCAAGAGCCGCACCGATCTGCTGGCCTTCGCCGAACAGCATCAGATCCCGGTTGCCAAGGACAAGAAGGGCGAGGCGCCGTTCTCCGTCGACGCCAACCTTCTGCATTCCTCCTCCGAGGGCAAGGTTCTCGAGGACCCCTCCAAGGAAGCGCCTGAATATGTGCATATGCGCACCATTTCGCCTGAGGCCGCACCCGACAAGGCGACGACCATCAAGGTCGGCTTCGAGCAGGGTGACGCGGTTTCGATCAATGGCGTGCGGATGAGCCCAGCGACGCTGCTCGCGACACTCAACAATTACGGCCGTGACAACGGCATTGGCCGTCTCGACCTCGTCGAGAACCGCTTCGTCGGCATGAAGTCGCGCGGCGTCTATGAAACGCCCGGCGGCACCATCCTGCTCTCGGCGCATCGCGCCATTGAATCGATCACGCTCGATCGTGGCGCCGCCCATCTCAAGGACGAGATCATGCCGCGCTACGCCGAGCTGATCTATTATGGCTTCTGGTTCTCGCCGGAGCGCGAGATGCTGCAGGCGCTGATCGACAAGAGCCAGGAGCATGTCGAAGGCGAAGTGACGCTGAAGCTCTACAAGGGCAATGTCATGGTCATCGGCCGCGAAAGCGACAAGTCGCTCTATTCCGACAAGCTCGTCACCTTCGAGGACGATCAGGGTGCCTACGACCAGAAGGATGCGGCCGGCTTCATCAAGCTCAATGCGCTGCGCCTGCGCACGCTCGCCAAGCGAAACCTCGCGAAGTAATCACGGTTCGCTTTAGAACCGGATATCAGCCCGCCGGCATTGCCGCGCGGGCTTTTTCGTGGAGTGAGGTGGCAAACGCCACCAAACTCTAGAGCGTTCTGGATGGCCGGATTGCAACAACAACGGACATCGGCTCGGCTTGGATAGACGACCGCTACGGGGCCGACGGCGGACCGTCCGCTGCGAGGACACCTAGCACGAAAGCGGACATGCGAGGCCTCGGTGCGAAGGTCCGGGATCGGCCCGGAGCAGTCGTAGACCGCGAGTATGACGTACGGCTCGATTTGGCGCTCATCGCGGACGTTGCGCACCGACGCCTTCTCGACGCGAGTTAACCGGAAGTTCGCGTAACGACGGTGCCTCTCGCTTGCACAGGGAGGGGCCATGGGTGATCAATTTCCAAGCCAAGCCCGTAGGTCGATGGACGAACGGGCTTTTGCAGCGGATTGCCATCACGAAAGGGCGGCGGTTGAACGATTGCAGTCTATCCAGACGATTTCGACGGGCGGCGCCGAAAGAGCTGATCCCAGATGTCGTACCCCGCAGGGACAATCCCGATCAGCAGTGCAGCGGCCAAATCGAACCGTGGAACAAACGCCAGGATGACCGCGCAGAACGCGACAAGCGTCACGAATGCAAATATTGCAAAAAACCGGCTTCTGTTCATCGGTCTATCCTTTCTGAATGGGCCAGACACTGCGTCATCTCTGTACTCCATAGAGTAGATTCGGCAGCATGTAGACGATGCTCGGGAACAGATAGATGACCACCATGCAGAGAATGACGATCAACATATACGGCATCATGCCGCGGAAGATGTCGGTCAGTTTGACATGCGGAGGCGAGACGCCCTTCAAGTAGTATGCCGACATCGCCATGGGTGGTGATAGGAAGGCCGTCTGCAGGTTGATGGCCACGAGGATACCGAAGAACAGCGGATCGATCCCGAAATGCGGCAGCAGCGGAATGAAGATCGGGATGAAGATGACGATGATTTCAGTCCATTCCAGAGGCCAGCCGAGAATGAAGATGATGATCTGGGCCAGGATCAGGAACATCAGCGGCGACATGTCCAGGCCGGTCACGAAGTCACTGATGAACTGTTGGCCGCCGAGATAGGCGAATACCGATGCGAAGGTCGCCGAACCGACGAACAACCAGCAGACCATCGCGGTCGTTCGCGCCGTCAGATACACCGACTCCTTCAGTCGCTGCCAGGTCAGCGCCCGATAGGCCGCAGCAAGCGCCAGTCCCCCCAATGCGCCGATTGCGGCGGCTTCCGACGGCGTTGCCAGGCCAAAGAGAATGGCACCCAGCACCGCAAGAATCAGAAAGGCGAGCGGCGCGAAGGATGTAAGCATCATCCAGGCGAGTTGGACCGGCGTGTGCTCGCCCACATCTTCTTTCGTTGGCCGCGGCGCCAGTTGCGGCTGCAGGATTGCTCGCACCACGACATAGATGAGATAAAACCCGGCCAGGGCGAGGCCGGGCAGGAGCGCCGCCGCATACATTCGGACAACCGAGATCCCGGAGGTGGCCGCATAGACGATCAGCAGGATGGAAGGCGGGATCAGGATCCCGAGCGTGCCGCCCGCGCAGATCACGCCCGTCGCGTAGCGCACGTCATACTTTGCCTTCAGCATCGCTGGTAGGGCGAGCAGTCCCATCAACGTCACCACGGCCCCGACGATGCCGGTTGCCGTGGCAAAGAGTGTGCAGGTGGCCAGGGCGGCGACCGCCATCGAGCCGGGCACCCGGCGCGTGACGCTGAATAGCGTCGAGAACAGCCGATCGACGATGTTGGCTCGCTCGACGATGTAGCCCATGAACAGGAACAGCGGGATAGCTGTCAGCACGTCGTTCTGGATGACCGAGTAGGTCTGGTTGACGAACAGATCGAAGATCCGGTTGTTGAAGAAACCGCCGATCCAGGTCTCCGCCAGTGTAAAGGCATCGCCGCCGGATTCGAGCGTGCGGTCATAGCCGCGCCACATGCGGCCGGCATCGAAATAGGCATAGTATCCGAAGCCGACACCCAGAGCCATCAAGGTGAACGCCACCGGGAAGCCGAGGAAGATGGTGAGGATCAGGATGAGGAGCATCCCGACGGCGATATGTGCATCCGTCATTGAGCGTCCCGATCCCGTGGTTCACGTCCAGCGTCAAGTTCCCGCGACGGAAGGAAACCCTCGTCCTCGGACTTGAGCACGTCCAGGCTTTTTGTTTCCAGTAGTACCTTTTCGAGTTCTTCGACATCTTCGGCCTGCTTCGGCCATTCGCCCGTCCTTATGCAGAGAATGCAGCGGAAGACCTGCGCCACGCCCTGCAGGAACAGGAGAATGCCGGCGGCGACGATCACGGCCTTGAACTGGAAGATCGGCACACCGGCGGGACTGTTGGAACTGACCTCCAGGTAGCCCCAACTGCGTGCGGCATATTTCCAGCCCGAGAACACCAGCGCGGTTATACCGGGAAAGAAAAAGATGAAGTACAACACCAGTTCCAGCCTGGCCTGCGTGCGCGGTTTCCAGAGCCGGTAGATGAAGTCGCCGCGCACATGGCCATCACGCGAGAGGGTATACGCTCCCGCCATCATGAAGATCGTTCCATAGAGCATGTAGCTCAGATCGAAGGCCCAGGGGGTCGGCGCGCGAAAGAGGTAGCGTGCAACAACCTCATAGCCGACGCCGAAGGCCATGATGAGTATCCCCCACGCGAACACCTTGCCGAACCACGCCGACAAATCGTCGGCGAATGCAATGTAACGGAGCATGCAAGCGCCTCCCTACCTCGATGAGGGACGAGGCCCGGAAATACCGGGCCTTCACCATCTATTTTCCGAGGTTCAATTTTCCAGGGAAATAGTGCTCATAGGCGAGTGCGAGATCGGCGGAGTTCATCAATTCGTAGTACACGACCCTCTCCACCCACTGCCGCTGACTGTCGAGCACCTTCTTCATGAACGCATCCGCTTCAAGCGTGGGGATGATCTCATCCCAGGCCTTCAGTTGCGCATCCAGAATTTCCTTTGGAGTACGGTGCACGGTCACGCCATGTTCGGCCTGGAGTTTTCGAAGGTCGCTTGAATAGTTGTCCATCGCGGACGCTGTATTCGCCGTGCTTGCTGCCTCCACGCCATATTCCAGGATCGCCTGCAGATCGTCGGGAAGGTCGTCAAACACATCCTTGTTGAAGAGGAACTCGAAAGATTCGCTCGCTTGATGGTAGGACGACAGCATGTAGTTCTTGGCGACATCCTGCGAACCAAACCGTATGTCAGAGGAGGGATTGTTGAACTCGAAGGCGTCGATGACACCTCGCTCCATTGCCGGCACGATCTCGCCGCCCGGAAGTTGAGCGACGCTCATGCCCATATTCTGCATGAGATCGGCGGCGAGCCCGACCGTACGATATTTGAGGCCGTTGACGTCGTTCACGGTCGCGACCTGGTTCTTGAACCAGCCGAACGGCTGCGCGGGCATCGGGAAGCCATAGAAGCCGTAAAGGTTCAGCCCCATGATGTCCTGGGTGAGTTCTCGGTAGAGATCCTTGCCGCCACCTTGATGGAACCATCCGAGCATGGTGGTTGCGCTGCCGCCAAATACCGGCCCGGTACCGAAGAGGGAAGCTGCCTTGTGCTTTCCGTACCAATAGACGGGAACGGTGTGGGCTGCGTCGATCACGCCATCGTTGACGCCGTCGAGCACCTGAAACGCGCCGACGACCGTACCGGCAGGCATTAGTTCGAACTTCAGGCGTCCGCCGGACATTCGTTCGACCCGTTCGACGTACTGGCGGGCAAAATCCATCCAGATGTCCGACGCGGGCCAGGATGTTTGCATTTTAATGACGGTGGGTGCCTGGGCCAGCACGGCCGGGGCGGCAAGAGCCCCAACTGCGGTTACTCCAACGAGCGTAGATGCTCCCAGCAACTCTCGACGCGATACTGCCTTTTTGTTCATTGTTCTTCCTCCCTGGATTGTTGTCGAATTCTCCCTGCATTTCCTGGTAGTCTGCTAAGTTGAAGAAGAGGGCTCCCAACCTCTTCGCGATCAGTATCAACAACTGATTGTTCTCATTTGTCAATTATGCACACTTTTTGCAATTCTGACAGACGTTCAAGTGTTGTTGATGGCAGCTTGGGGCTGTGGTCCAACGGCCAAGGCACAGTACCGCTGCTCCGCGTTGTCCGGACTACCTCAGCTTAGAAAGAAAAAGCTGCTTTCGCCCGTCGACGATGAACTGGAGCCATGTGCTGAACTGGAACCATGTGTTCGTTTTTGATCGCCTTCGTCCCAAGTCGATTAAGCCGACGAGAGCCGACGTCCACACATGGCGCACAGATGTCGTCTCGTCAAACCAATGCTATGGCCGCTTTCGGGGAGCGGCAACAATTGCCTCTATGACCGAGAAGAGGCGCATTGCTGCCGTGGTCGAGGTCGCATATCGGCCCAAAGCGCACAAGAGGTTGCTCTGTCGTCCCTGCTGGCGGGGCTCATCCATTCGAAATCTGGACGTCAAACTACCCACCTAGCCTATGATTCCGCGGAGTTCGTCGTTGCGCCAGGCGCTAGAAAATCTTCTCGGTGGGAAGTCCGAGCGCGAATGAACCCGCGTATTGCGCCTGGGCTCCGGGCTGCATCGGATGATAGCGAGCGCCCTGTATGTCGCGGAAGCAGCGCTCCAGCCCGTTCTCTCGATAGAATGCCGCGCCGCCTGCGACCTCCATTGCAAGCTCCGTCACCTCGATAGCGTGCCGTGCGACCAAGGAACGGCCGATCATAACCTCGTTGACGGTTTCCGCGGACGGTTCGTTTCGAGCAACTACCTCTAACATCCAGCGATGCGCGATCTGTGCGGCCCTCAGAGACGTTTCCATACGCCCGACCAACCCGATCACATGATCGCTGTTGGCCTTGCTACGGACCATCTTGACTGCGATGTCGCGGGCGCTCTCGGCGACGCCAAGATAGACCGCGTAGATCAGAGGAAACGCGATCATGCCGATGACTTGAAATACCGGATGCCATTGCCCCGCGCTTCTGGAAAATGCGACACTCGCATCCGGCACGAAGAGGTTTTCGATGATGATATCGTTTGACCCGGTTCCCCTCATTCCAAGTGTTCGCCACGTATCCTCTATCGAAACCTCTGGCGATGCCATGGGAACGCCGAAATGAATGACGGAGCGCGCGCCGTCCTGTTCTTCATAAACGGCACCGGTCATCAGGATGTTTCCTGCCGCCGCGCCGGAAGTGAAGCGTTTGCGCGCGGTGATCCGGTATCCGCCATCAACTTTCATGGCCTTGCCCGATCCGCCGATCCAGTCCGATCCGCCGCTCGAGAGCAATATGATTTGCTCCGATGCAACACGTCTCAGGAGCGGCTCCACCGCGGCCACCTTTTGATGCCGCCAGCGCCAGGCGGGGATGGCGACTTGATGGGTATGCATGGAAAAGGCAAGCGCAGTGGACCCACATGCACGAGCAATGGATTTGAGCATCTCAGAAAGTTCGGGCACTTCCGCGCCCAGCCCGCCCAATTCGATTGGAACGCCTGCTCGCACGAGTCCAGATTCCTTTAGAAGCGCGTAATTCTCGCTGACGAAGGTGTTGCTCTCGTCGATCGATGCGGCGCGTTGCGCGATGGTGGGCAGGACCGAATTGGTTAGTTCGACAATGGTCCGACCGCCGGCAATGTTCTGTTTTGGTTCTGTAAGCCCGAGCATATCAATGCCTCCTATCTCGTGAGGATTGAAACTCTGCGCTCGTTTCACAATTGCGGCTAGTACACGAACTGTACTGAACGCCGCCGCCGTATGGCCAGGCAAGGAGCATTTGGCGGACCGGTTGTTTTGCAATATTGTGCCTGATCCAGACCGGTGGAGGTCCTTATGGTAGAGCGTGACGGCTACGGGCAATTCTGTCCAGTATCAATGGCGTCGGAAATCCTCTGCTCGCGGTGGACGACCTTGGTCGTCCGCGAATTCCTTTGCGGATCGACGCGCTTTAATGAGTTGCGTCGCGGTCTACCAAAAATGTCTCCGGCACTCCTATCAAAACGACTGAAAGAACTGGAACAATCGGGCGTCATCACGGTGACAAGGAGTGCGAACGGCATTACCGATTACCAACTCACGGCAGCGGGCGAAGAATTGAGACCTCTGATCATAGGTCTCGGAAATTGGGCTCAACGGTGGATGGAATCGCGACTTTCCTTGAAGAATCTCGACCCTTCTCTGCTCATGTGGGACATGCGGCGGAGCCTCGATACAAGAAGACTTCCGACCCACCGTTGTACGATACAGTTTCTGTACCCGGAACTTTCGGCCGCGCAAAAGAGATGGTGGCTTGTGGTCGAAAACGGAAAAGTCGATCTCTGCAACTTCGATCCGGGCTATGATGTAGACCTTCTCGTTGAAGGGTCGCTCCGTTCGATGACCGCAATTTGGATGGGCCTCACGACCATACGTCAGGAAACCGATGCAGAAACGCTGAAACTTGAAGGGGACAGGGTCCTCGCGCGCGACATGCAGGAATGGCTCGGTCTTAGTGTGTTTGCCAAAACCCCCCGGATGAGGGCTTGAACCATCGAAGGCGAGTGGTTCTGACGGATACAGCCCAGCAACGAAGACCCGTCACCCAGCCGGAAAATTGGCACGCACGCCTGCAGAAGCCGATGCCCGCTTTGGCGCATAGCCGCTCAATCGAACTGCTAAAACCGGAAACGTTTTCCCTAAGAGGCACGGCCCCGCACTCTGTCAAATCTCTGTATGCTCCGCTAGTTCCAACGCATCCTCGATGTCCACACCAAGATACCTGAACCGTGTTCTCGATCTTGGTATGTCCGAGCAGGATCTGGATTGCTCGAAGATTGCCCGTCGCTTTGTAGATCATCGCGGCAGCCGCATCCTTCAACAACGAACAGATGTCCGCCTCGGGTCGAAAGCCGCCTCCGGTAGCGTTTGCTACCTAATCCCACTCTTCGTGGCAGTGCACCACCCTTGACGGACGGCCGTGATCGCTTAGTCTGCTGTCATCATCCTCCGGAGCATTTCCATGACGCAGTCTTTGCTCTTCGGCGCCTTTCTGGCGGCCCTCTTCTACGTGCTCATTCCAGGCCCCGCCTTCCTGCAACTGCTCGGCATTGGCGCCGGGCAGGGCCGCAAGGCCGGCGCCTTCTTCATGATGGGGCATCTGGTCGGGGACCTCATCTGGTCGTCGCTGGCGCTGATCGCGATCGTCGGCGCAAAGACGATCGGAACCTTGGTCTTCGACCTGCTCGGCCTTGCCTGCGGCTTCTACCTCGCCTGGATCGGCTGGAGCGCCGTCAATGCCAAGCCGAAAGCGGAGGGACAGGCGCTGGTGGTGGTCGAGCGACCGTTTCGCCGCGGTCTGATCTTCGGCGTCACCAATCCGAAGGGTTATCCGGTGGCGCTCGCCACCTTCACCGCACTGGTTGCAGGCTCGGCCGGCGCGCTCGATTTCGAGGCGTTGCCGGTGCTGCTTGTCGTGTCATTCGTCGGTTTCGTTACTGCCGACATCATCCTGATCGGCATCATCGGCGCCGGTACGGTGCGGCGCTTCTATCGTGCCCATGAGCGATTGATCGTGCGCTGCTCCGGCGTGCTTTTCATGGGATTTGCCGCCCAGGCGCTCTGGCACGCAACGCCCGGCCTGCTCGGCTGGCGCAAAGCCTGACCTAGATTTTCGGCATCATGCTCCGATCAGCCATCCAGGAAATTGACGATCGATTTCAGCGTCTGGACCTCATTGGGATCGCCGATCGACATGGCGATCTGCAGCTGATTCTTGTAATAGTCGAGGAAATTGAAGCTGGTGCCGTCGGTGACGCTGGAGAGATCGATGATATTGCCGAGCGGATCGATCGCATGCATCGGCAGCGGTTCGGAGATCGCGGCGTAGGTGCTTTGATCGATCAGGCCACTGTCGAAACCTTGGCGTGCGTAATTGCGCAGTTCTCCAGGGCTGACCGCGGTGAAATCCGGGCCTTCGCCAACATCGTCTTCGATCTGGAACGAGGCCGGGGCGGGAGCTCTGGTCTCGATTTGAATATCAGAGGTCTTCGAACTTTTTGCGTTATTAGGATTGTTTTTAAAAAGCAAACTCTGAGAAGACCGCACAGAAAAAATTTCCATGGCGCATGTCCCCTTACAAGAAGATCACCTGGAAACTAGCGCTTGCGCGTGATTCGCGTCAATCGTTAACGATTGGTTAATTTTCACGTATCAATTGTTGTCCACCAGATTTGGCAGGCGCCCGCCAGATTTGGCAGGCGAGGCAAAAGGTCCTTCCCGGCAACATACCAATTCTATGACGGCTCTCCTATATTGACGATCCATCTGCATGCCAAAAGGAATTCTCCGATGCCTTCTCCACATGATTTCAATCCGGCGCTGGTGACCTGGGACGGTCTTCACGGCTTGCCGCGTTTCGATGCCCTGGATGACGGTGATTTTGCCGCCGCCTTCGAAGCCGCTCTTGCCGCGCATGAAAGGGAGATCGACGAGATCGCCGGAAACGGCGATGCGCCGACATTCGACAATACGGTCGTGGCGCTGGAGATTGCCGGCGATGCGCTGTCGCGTGTCTCGGCGCTGTTCTGGAACAAGGCAGGCGCGCATACCAATGATGTGATCCAGGCGCTGGAGCGGGAAATCTCGCCGAAGATGTCGCGCCACTATTCGAAGATCGGGATGAATGCAGCGCTTTTTGCCCGCATCGACACGCTCTGGGAGAACCGCGAGACGCTTAACCTGACGCTCGAACAGACACGCGTGCTGGAGCGCCACTGGAAAGGCTTCGTCAAATCGGGCGCCAAGCTTGAAAAGGCCGAGCAGGAAAAACTCGCCGCGATCAATGAAAAGCTTGCCGGCCTCGGGACGCAATTCGGCCAGAACGTGCTGGCCGACGAAAAGGCCTGGGCACTGGTCCTTTCCGACAGCGCCGAGCTCGAGGGCCTGCCGGAATTCCTTCGCGACGCGATGGCGGCGGCAGCGCGCGAACGCGGCGAGGAGGGCAAATATGCCGTGACGCTGTCACGCTCGATCATCGAGCCGTTCCTCACCTTTTCGGAGCGCCGCGATCTGCGCGAGCAGGCTTTCAAGGCGTGGGTGGCGCGCGGCGAAAATGACGGGGAGACGGACAACCGCGCCGTCATCCGCGAAACTTTGGCACTGCGCCATCAGGTGGCGACGCTGCTCGGCTACGGCAATTTCGCCGAGCTGAAGCTCGACAATACGATGGCGAAGACGTCGGATGCGGTGAACGGCCTGCTGAGGGCTGTCTGGGCGCGAGCGGTGAAACGCGCCGGCGAGGAGGAGACCGATATCGCGGCGTTGATTGCTGAGGAGGGCCGGAACCACGAGGTCATGCCCTGGGACTGGCGCCACTATGCCGAAAAGATCCGGGCGCGGAAGTTCGATTTCTCCGAAACCGAACTAAAGCCCTACCTGCAGCTCGAGAAGATTATCGAAGCGTGCTTCGACGTCGCCGGCCGGCTGTTCGGCGTCCGGGCCGTCGAGAAGAAGGGCGTGGCCGCCTATCACCCGGATGTCCGGGTGTTCGAAATCAGGGACCGCGAAGACAAGCTCGTCGCCCTGTTCCTCGGCGATTATTTCGCCCGCAGTTCGAAACGATCAGGCGCCTGGATGAGCTCGCTGCAATCGCAGCACAGGCTGGAGCTGAAGAACGGCCGCCACGGCGAATTGCCGATCATCTATAATGTCTGCAACTTCGCCAAGCCGGCTGAAGGCAAGCCGGCGCTGCTGTCGCTCGACGATGCCCGCACGCTGTTCCACGAATTCGGCCATGCGCTGCACGGCATGCTTTCGAACGTCACCTATCCCTCGGTTGCGGGCACCGGCGTTTCGCGCGATTTCGTCGAGCTGCCGTCGCAGCTCTATGAGCACTGGCTGACGGTGCCCGATATTCTGAAGCGTTATGCCGTGCATGTCGAAACCGGCGAGCCGATGCCGCAGGCCTTGCTCGACAAGGTGCTTGCCGCCCGCACCTTCAATGCCGGCTTCAATACCGTCGAGTTCACCTCGTCGGCGCTGGTCGACATGGCGTTTCACACGAGAACGACCGTCGAGGACCCGATGGCGGTGCAGGGCGAGGTGCTGGCCGAGATCGGCATGCCGAAATCGATCGTCATGCGCCATGCGACGCCGCACTTCCAGCACATCTTTTCCGGCGGCTATTCGGCCGGCTATTACTCCTACATGTGGTCGGAGGTGCTCGACGCCGACGCCTTTGCCGCCTTCGAGGAGACGGGAGACGCCTTCAACAGCGAGATGGCGCGCAAGCTCAAGGACAATATCTATTCCGTCGGCGGTTCGGTCGATCCGGAAGACGCGTACAGGGCCTTCCGCGGCAAGCTGCCGAGCCCGGATGCGATGCTCGTCAAAAAGGGACTTTCGACCTTCGAGGAATTGACAGGCAGCGACGCCTAAGACAATTTGATGACACGCTATGATGCGGCGGGGCGACAGCCTTGCCGCAGCTTTTGCGCGTTCCCCCCTTTCGCAAACGCAAAAAAAACTGTATGGACGCCCCAAACTAATAGGCGCGTCCTCTAGAGCGTGCGCCCCAGCCTCAGAGATTTCACATATGTCACTTCGCAATATCGCGATCATCGCGCACGTTGACCATGGCAAAACGACCCTGGTGGATGAGCTTCTCAAGCAGTCCGGCTCGTTCCGCGAAAATCAGCGTGTCGCTGAACGCGTGATGGACTCAAACGATCTCGAAAAAGAACGCGGCATCACCATTCTCGCCAAGGCGACCTCGGTGGAATGGAAGGGTGTCCGCATCAACATCGTCGACACCCCCGGCCACGCCGACTTTGGCGGTGAAGTCGAGCGCATTCTCTCGATGGTGGATGGCGCGATCGTTCTCGTCGACTCCTCTGAAGGCCCGATGCCGCAGACCAAGTTCGTTGTCTCCAAGGCGTTGAAGGTCGGTCTTCGTCCGATTGTCGCGATCAACAAGATCGACCGTCCTGATGGACGCCACGAAGAAGTCATCAACGAAGTCTTCGATCTTTTCGCCAATCTCGACGCGACCGACGAGCAGCTCGACTTCCCAATCCTCTACGGTTCCGGCCGCGACGGCTGGATGAACGTCAATCCGGAAGGTCCGAAGGATCAGGGTCTTACGCCGCTTCTCGACCTGGTGCTCAAGCATGTTCCGGAGCCGACCGTCCACGAAGGTCCGTTCACGATGATCGGCACGATCCTCGAAGCCAACCCCTTCCTCGGCCGCATCATCACCGGCCGTATCAATTCCGGTTCCATCAAGCCGAACCAGGCCGTGAAGGTTCTCCACGCCGATGGCAAGACGATCGAAACCGGCCGTATTTCCAAGATCCTCGCCTTCCGCGGCATCGAGCGCACGGCAATCGACGAAGCGCATCAGGGCGATATTATCGCGATCGCCGGCCTTTCCAAGGGCACGGTCGCCGACACCTTCTGCGATCCTTCGATCACAATACCGCTGCCGGCGCAGCCGATCGATCCGCCGACCGTCACCATGTCCTTCATCGTCAATGATAGCCCGCTGGCCGGCACCGAAGGCGACAAGGTGACGAGCCGCGTCATCCGCGACCGTCTCTTCAAGGAAGCGGAAGGCAACGTCGCCCTGAAGATCGAAGAAGCCGAAGGCAAGGATTCGTTCTACGTGTCCGGCCGCGGCGAACTTCAGCTCGCCGTTCTCATCGAAACCATGCGTCGCGAAGGCTTCGAGCTTGCTGTGTCGCGTCCGCGCGTCGTGATGCACAAGGATGAAAGCGGCCAGCTTCTGGAGCCGGTCGAAGAAGTCGTCGTCGACGTCGACGAAGAACATTCCGGTGTCGTCGTGCAGAAGATGTCCGAGCGCAAGGCCGAAATGGTCGAGCTGCGTCCGTCGGGCGGTAACCGTCTCCGCCTGCGTTTCTACGCGCCGACCCGTGGCTTGATCGGCTACCAGTCGGAGCTGCTGACGGATACGCGCGGTACGGCGATCATGAACCGCCTGTTCCACGACTACCAGCCCTACAAGGGTGTGATCGGTGGCCGCGTCAACGGCGTGCTGCTCGCCAACGCCCCCGGCGAAGCCGTCGCCTATGCGATGTTCAATTTGGAAGATCGTGGCCCGATGATCATCGAGCCGGGCGAAAAGGTCTATGCCGGCATGATCATCGGCATCCATTCGCGCGACAACGACCTTGAAGTCAACGTCCTGAAGGGCAAGCAGCTCACCAACATCCGCGCCGCCGGCAAGGACGAAGCGGTGAAGCTGACGCCGCCGATCCGCATGACGCTTGATCGCGCGCTCTCCTGGATCCAGGATGACGAGCTGATGGAAGTGACACCGAAGAATATTCGTCTGCGCAAGATGTATCTCGACGCAAACGATCGCAAGCGTTTCGAAAAGACGAAGGCGGCTCTCTGAGCGCCATTCAAAGTGCTGCAGCGTCTTGGGTCTCTCGAAAAGAGGCGCGGCGCTGGAGAGAAATCCTTAAAAACCCCGGCCTTCGCGCCGGGGTTTTTTATTGTGCGCCGCGTCGATTCCGTCTTGTGACAATCGTTAAAAAAGCGTTAACTTTTGATCGTCGTCCACATATCAAGTCTGTGGGCAATCGATCACAATGCCTCTGTGCATATGGTTAGTTGCCTTCGGCGGGACCAGAGTAAACGTTATGAAGACGTTGTCGATCGATGTCCGGCGGGCCGAGCCGCAAGATGCCCGAGCCATATCGGAAACACATAGGCTTGCCTGGCAACACACCTATGCAGGCATCATTCCGCATCGCGCACTGACGCAGATGATCGAGCGGCGCGGCGAAAGCTGGTGGCGCAAGGCAACGCGCGGACCGGCGACGCTGCTGGTTCTCGATGTTGCCGGGACAGTCGCCGGCTACGCGACGCTCGGCCTCAATCGCGCCCGCGCTCTGCCGCAGGAAGGCGAGATTTACGAGCTTTATCTTCGGCCTGAGTATCAGGGCATCGGCCTTGGCAGGATGCTGTTCGGCGAGGCGCGCCGGCTCTTGAAGTCGCTCGGCTGCAACGGGCTGGTCGTCTGGTGCCTCGAGGATAACGAGACCGCCAGCCACTTCTACCGCAATCATGGCGGCGTCGATTTCTGCGAAGGCATGGAAAGTTTCGACCACAGGCAATTGAAGAAGATCGGCTTCATCTGGAGCTGAACGGCCATTCAAGGTGCCACAGTGCCCTCGGCGTCTGAATAGACGTGCGGTACTGGAGTCGGCGTTCGCCTATCTCCTATTGGAAACTTTTGATGTGAATGCGGGCCAGTGCAGTCAAGCATTGGCGCTGTGCGATGTTGCGTTGCCACATGAAACTGATTATCTGGCTGCCAGCACATTCAACCTCGCGGGAGTTTCTTATGCGCATCGACGCCATTTCAATCGGTAATAATCCACCTGAGGACGTCAACGTTATCGTCGAGGTTCCGGTCGGCGGTCATCCCATCAAGTATGAGATGGACAAGGAAGCCGGCACGCTGGTGGTCGACCGTTTCCTCTATACGCCGATGACCTATCCGGGCAATTATGGTTTCGTGCCGCATACGCTGTCGGAAGATGGCGACCCGATCGACGTGCTGATCGCCAGCACCCGCCCGCTGGTTCCCGGCTGCGTCATCAATGTGCGCCCGATCGGCGTCCTGAAGATGGAAGACAATTCCGGCAAGGACGAGAAGATCATCGCCGTGCCGTCGCCGAAGCTGACGCTGCGCTATGAGAAGGTGAAGGACTACACCGATCTTCCCGAGATCACGCTGAAGCAGATCGAGCATTTCTTCGAGCACTACAAGGATCTGGAACCCGGCAAGTGGGTGAAGATTTTCGGCTGGGGCGACTCCAAGGAAGCAGGCGAACTCATCCTCGAAGCCGTCGAGCGGGCCAAGAAGAAAGGCTGATCGCTCAGCCTAAAAATATCTCGAGCTTTTTTACCAAATCCTCCGGATCGCCGTCGATCCGGAGGATTTTTTTGCGCGTGGTCTTGCCCGAGATGAGGTTGACGCTGGATTTGGGAATGCGCAGGGATCTTGCGATCAAAAGGATGAGCGCCTTGTTGGCCTTGCCTTTCTCGGGCACGGCAGTGACGCGTGCCTTCAGGAAAGCTTCGCCCTCGCCGTCAGCCTCAACGCCGTCGAGAGCATCACGCCCGCCATTCGGCGTCAACCGGACGGCGAGGCGCAGATGGTCATCGAAAAGGCTCCAGGGACGGCTCAAGCGACCAGCGGGTACAGCGTGGTCCAAAGCAGGGTGCGCAGGAAGAAGATGATCAGCAGCAGGATGATCGGCGAAATATCGATGCCGCCAAGGTTCGGCAGCAGGCGGCGGATCGGCTTCAGCACCGGTTCGGTGACATTATAGAGGAATGTGCCGACCGAATTGACGAACTGATTGCTGGAATTGATAACATTAAAAGCATAGAGCCAGGAAAAAATGGCACTGGCAATCAGGATCCAGGTGTAAATATTCAAAGCCAAATCAATGGTTTGAAACAGCGCAAACATCATCGTCTCCAATTCGTTGTTGACAGACATGTAGACATTGGCGACTAAACGGGCAAGTGCCGTGTGGAAACGCACGGTGAATCATGTTTAACGGGCGGCTTTGCAGCTCTTCCGGCGCCCGTCTCCTCGGAAAACATCCATGTCGTTTTCGCCCACCGGAGACCGTTTTGCCGCGTTCCGGCATTCGTCCTACACGCGGTTCTTCTTCGCGCGCTTCCTGCTTTCCTTCTCGCAGCAGATCGTCAGCGTCGCGGTCGGCTGGCAGATGTACGACCAGACGGGCAGTGCGATCTATCTCGGCTTGATCGGTCTCGTGCAGTTCCTGCCGTCGCTGCTGCTCATCCTCGTCACCGGTTCGGTGGCCGACCGGTACAATCGCCGGGCGATCGCCTCCCTCTGCTCGCTGGTGAGCGCGCTCTGCACGCTGGCGCTGCTCGTCATGACTTTGATGGGAAGCTTCACGCCGCTGCCTGTCTTCGCGGTGCTTTTGATCTTCGGCATCGAGCGCGCCTTCATGTCGCCGGCAGTGCAGTCGCTGGCGCCCAATCTGGTGCCGGAGGAGGCACTCTCCAATGCGATCGCCTGGAATTCGTCGTCCTGGCAGCTCGCGGCAATCACCGGGCCGGTGTTCGGCGGCCTGCTCTACGGTGTCAGTGCGCCGACTGCCTATACGGTGGCGGTGATCTTTTCCGTGCTCGGTGCCGCCCTTCTCTACATGATCCCGAAACCGGTGCAGAAGACGACGGGCGAGACCAAGAGCTGGGCGATGATCCTCGGCGGCTTCAGTTTCATCCGCACCGAAAAGGTGGTGCTCGGGGCGATCTCGCTCGATCTCTTCGCCGTGCTGCTCGGCGGGGCCACGGCGCTGATGCCGATCTTCGCACGCGATATCCTCACCCTCGGTCCCTGGGGCCTCGGACTGCTGCGCGCCGCACCGGGACTTGGCGCCATCGTCATGGCGATCTTTCTTGCCGCCTATCCGCTCAGACATCGCGCCGGCATCTACATGTTCATCGGCGTTGCCCTGTTCGGCATCGGAACGATCATCTTCGGCATATCGACCAACACCGAGGTCTCGATCGCTGCGCTGGCGCTGATGGGAGCGGCCGACATGGTGTCGGTCTATGTGCGCGAGAGCCTGATTGCGCTCTGGACGCCGGATCAGCTGCGCGGCCGCGTCAATGCGGTCAATATGGTCTTCGTCGGCGCTTCGAACGAACTCGGGGAATTCAGGGCGGGCACGATGGCGGCGATCTTCGGCGCGGTGCCGGCGGTCGTCATCGGCGGGGTCGGGACGCTTGTCGTGGCGGCGATCTGGGCGTCGAGTTTCCCCAAACTGCGCCGGATCGACACGCTCGACGCGCCTACCCCAGCGCAATCGATTTAAGGATTAAGCGCGAAGGGCGATAGAAGACGTCGCCTTTGCTGTCTTTCCTTCGAAGACGATGTCGAGAAATTCGGTCAGCCAGGCTTTCAGCGGCGCGTCGAAGAGCATGCGGCCTTCGAGATGTTCGCGGCCCTGCTGGGCGTTCGGCAGGATGAAACGATGGGCACCATGCACGACCCAGCGATGCATCATCACCCGGGTCAGTTCGGCATGGAACTGTAGGCCCCAGGCGTTGCCGTCGTAACGGAAGGCCTGGTTCGGATAGGCATCGCCTTCGGCCAGCAGGTCGGCGCCGCGCGGCAGCTCGAAGCCCTCGCGGTGGAAATGATAGACCATCTTCGGCCAGTGCATCAGCAGGCGGCCCTTCTCGGTCGGGTGCAGCGGATACCAGCCGATCTCCGTCGAGCCGTCGGCATTCGACTGCACCTTGCCGCCGAGATGACGGACCAGCATCTGCGCGCCGAGGCAGATGCCGAGATAGGGGCGTTTTTCCCGCAGCGGAACGTCAATCCAGTCGATCTCCTTCTTGACGAAGTCATCGGGATCATTGGCGCTCATCGGCCCGCCGAAGACGACGGCGCCGGCATGGTCTTCAAGTGTTGTCGGAAGCGGCTGGCCCAGAACCGGGCGACGGATATCGAGACGGTAGCCCTTTTCGACAAGCAATTGGCCGACACGGCCGGGGCTCGACCGCTCCTGGTGCAGGACGATGAGGATCGGGCGGCCGTCGCGGTTTAAGTTTTGCTCAGTCGGCATCATCTTGCGCAACCTGGACATCTGTCACCCTGGCGGCGGCCTCCTGCCGCTTCTGGATGCGCTCGCGTGAGGAGACGCCGAGCAGATCGGCGATACGCCAGATCACATGGTCTTCCATTTCGCTGCGCTCGCCATCGGCATAGACGATGTCCCAGAGGATGCCGATCAGCTCCAGCCGTTGCTCGGTATTGAGATGGCGCTTCAGGTCGGCGGTAAAGCGATAATAGTCGACGGCGGAGCTTTCTGCCTCGAGGCCGGCGGCCATCAGAGCATCGAGCTGCTTGCCGTCGAGCGCATACTGCTCCTTCAGGAGCTTGCGCAGTCGCTTCTTCTCGCTGGCTTTGATCTGGCCGTCGGCCTCCATGACCTGCATGCAGAGCGCTGCCACCGTGATGCGCGGATCATCAGGGGCGAAGCCTTTCTTCGGGTTGTCGGCGGTGAGCTTCTGGAAAAATGCCTGAAAGCGTTCGAACATGCGGTTTTCGTTCCATTTCAAAAAAGGCGGAGCCGTGTCTTGGGTTCCGGTTCCACCCTGGGATCGCGAACGCCGGGATCATCCGGCAGTCCGCCAAAGAAAGGTTTCGCCTCGCTTGGCGCCGGCGCTTTATCGCTCACGACCGGTTCGACGGGTTTCGGTTTTGCCGATCTCGGTGCCGGCGTGGGGCGCACGGCCTCGGCAATCGTCGCGGCGCGTTCCAGCTCAATGATGCGATGGTCGTTGACCGGGCTTTCCGGCCTGACGTCACGCAGCGGCGGCAATGTCTTCAAAGCCGTTTCGATCGAGGCCGGGGCCGGACCGTCTTCGAGCGCACCCTCGATCTGGCCGAAGGGCGCCTTCCATTCGAAGGCGTCGAGACGGCCGGTCACTGGCGATACCGGCAGCCACTTGTCCGACACGGAGCCGTCTGCCACCCAGGCCGGATCGCGCGGCGCCTTGAGCGCCTGGGCCAGCCAATGGCGCACGCGGCCCTGGTCTCCGGTCTCGGCTTCTTCGATGTCGGCCAAGAGCAGGTAGGCGGCTTCACGCGGCTGCATGCGCGCCGCTGCTTCCGCTTTGGCGCGAGCCTTGGCGAATTCCTGCGCGTCGAGGGCTGCCTGGGCGACGACGAGAAGGGATTCGACGTTGTTCGGTCGCTGTCCTTCCAGCCGTTCGGCACGCTTCAGCCGGTCGAGCGTGGAATCGCCGCTGCGGGCCCTGACATAGGCTTGGCCGATCTCGGGATGAGGGGCCGATTTCCATGTCTGTTCGAGGATCGAGGCGGCCTTGCGGACGCCACCTTCGCGAAACAGCGCCTTTGCGGCGATGAGGGCCGCCGGAATGAAATCGGCGGCAAGTTTCAGCGCCTGCAGAGCGTCGTCGCGGGCACCCGTCGGGTTGCTTTCCAGCTTCTCGCCGGCGCGCGCCGTCAGGAGCACGGCGTGCAAACGGTTGGCTTCGGCCTTTTCGACGACGCGGGCGGCCTTCTGCTGTTCGAGCAGGCGGATCGCATCGTCCCAGTGGCCGGCCTGGCTGCGATATTCGAGCGTCGCCTGTGCGGCCCAGGGAAGATATGGCGCGTTGTCGGCAGCCTTTTCGGCATATTGGCGGGCCGCCTCGTTGGCCCCGAGACGGCGGGCTTCCAGATAGAGGCCGCGCAGGCCGAGTTCGCGCGTCTCGGGATCGTTGGCCATGGCCTCGAACTTGGCGCGCGCCTCATCATGGCGACCTTCGATCAGGGCGGCCTGGGCCTCGAGCAGGTTGATCAGCGGTTCCTGATCGGCGCGGATGAGGCCACGTGAGCGGGCGGCCATCTTGCGGGCAAGCAGCGCATTGCCGGCGCCGGCGGCGATCAGGCCGGTCGACAGCGCCTGATACCCGCGGTCCCGCTTGCGGGCGCGAAAATAACGCGTCACCGAATGCGGCGAGGTCCAGACCAGGCGGACGAACCACCAGGCGATCATCACGGCGGCGACGAGGGCGATGATTGCGCTGGCGGCGACGATCAGCTTCGTCTGGTAGATCTGGCCCTCCCAGATCAGCGAGAGGTCACCGGGACGATCGGCGAGCCAGGAAAAGCCATAGGCAAGAAGCAGCACGAAGAGGGCGAAGACGACAAGGCGGATCAGCATGTTCTTACTCCTCCTTGCCGGTGCCGGAGACCGCTTTCGACAGCGCCCCGCCGACCAGTTCCTCGACGCGGATGCGCGCTTCGAGCGATTGCTTGAAGGCGGCGGAGGCCTGTTTGCCGAGGGCGGGCAGGCTGTTCCATTCGGCGGAGGCGCCTGGCAGGTCGCCGTTCTTCACCTTTTCCTCCATGCGGGCGGCGATGGCTTCGACGCTTTCACCCTCGATATTGCCGACGGGACGAACGGTCACCAGCGACTTGGCGCTCGACATCAGCCGGTCCGACCAGCTCTGGTTCGGATCCGGCTGGTTGACGGCTTCGACGATCGCGGTGGCGACATCGGGAACCTCGCCCACCAGCTCGGTGCGTGAGGGAATGCCGGTCTCGGCAAAGGCTCTAAGGTCGGCGACGGCTGGATCGTCAGGCGCGACGCCGGCGAAGGTGTCGAGTTCGGCCAGGAACGGGCCACCGCGATCGATCGCCGCCTTCAGGGCGGCAGCGGCGATCGCCCGGGCAACGGCGACGTCCTCGCGCGGCTCGTTCAGCTTCTTTTCGGCCTCTTCGAGGCGCTTGGCGATATCGGCGCCGTTCGTCGTCTGCTGCTCGGAAGACTGGGCAAGCGTCGAGCGCAGCTGGTCGACCTGACCGGTCAGTTCTGCAATCTTCTGGTTGAGTGCATCGACATTGACAGAATCGGCCGGCGCGACGGCCGCGGGAGCCTTTGCAGCCGTTTCCAGCACAGCGACGCGTTTCGCAAGCTCGCCGTCATCTGTGCTCACCGGATTGGCGGCAAGGTTGGCGACGGCCTGTTTCAGGCCGTCGATCTCACCGGCAAGATCGGCTGTCTCCGGCGAGGTCGTCTGCGGCGCGGAGGAGCCCGGGAGGTAACCCGCATACTGGATGGCGCCGGCGCCAAGCAGCGCCACGAGGCCGCCGAAGATGCCGGCGGCAATGAGGCCGGAGGTGCCGGCGCTCTTCGGCGCGGGCTGTTCAGGAGGAGGGGTGAAGGAAGGTTCTGGAGCTGCCGGTTCCTCCTCCGGCGCATCCATCACAGGCTTCTCTTCATGTTCGGCATGCGACGCAGTCTCGGTTTCGGGCGCCAGGCCGACATCGGCGGTGGTGCTGTCGGCATCGCCGGTTTCATTGTCTACCGGTTTTTCGGTATCGGCTGCAGCGGCGAATTCCTGTGCATCGAGGTCGATCGTGACCGGTTCGTCGGCGCTCTTCGAATGGCGTGGCGGGTTTCCCGATACCATGAGGTCCTCTTTATCCTGCATTGCAACGAAACTAGACAGTGATGCCAGTTAAGGGAAGAGGTTAGATCAAATTTGGGCGGTTAGAGCCTTCAAAGCAGCGACAGAAGACTTTTCTCATCCGCCATCGGTGAAATCTCGCTGCTTTTTTTCAGAGCCGTCGGGATGGCTTGCGCCACCGCTTCGCTGAGGCAGAGAAGGCGGACTGCACTGTGTTCCGGCAGGGCCGATCGCAGGTCCGGCACGCGAAAGAAATCCTCCGCCGTCTGCCGGGAATAGAAGAGAATGGCGTCAGGAGGAGACCTTGAGAAAATCGCTTCGATCTCGGCCGGGCCGGGAACGATCGGCTGCATGCGGTAGCATTCGGCGATGGAAAAACGGATGCCTAGTTCTCGCAATCTTCCTTCAAAAGTCTCGGCGCGCGGTGTGCCGGCAAGATAGAGCAACCCGTCGGCGCCCCGCGCCGCGACGAGATCGGCGAGATCACGGCCGTTGCCCTGGGATGAGGCGACCGATCGGAAGCCGAGGCTGCGCGCCTCTTGCGCCGTCGTTTCGCCGACCGCAAAAAGCGGACGGGCAAGATGCGGGTGAAGTTGCTCGCCGAGCGCGGAGAGGACCCTGATGGCTTCGGCGCTGGTCACCGCGATTGCGCCGCTGGTGGTTGCAAGCGCATCTGCGGCGGCATTGCCGTCGTGCAGCGGCTGACGCAGCGGCAGCAGTAGCGGCTCGTGGCCCATATCGCGCAGACGTTGTGCGGTTCTAGTTGCCGAATGCGCGGAGCGGGTGACGAGCACGCGCATGGCCGCTTCAGTGCCAGTCGTCGAAAAAGGCGCTGCCGGCCCTGGCACGCACGTCCTGGCCGGCGCGGGTGCCGAGTGCTGCCGCATCGCGGCGGTGGCCGTCGGTCGTCACCGCATGCTGGCTGCGGCCGTCGGGTGTGATGATGAGGCCGGAGAACCGGATCAGGTCGCCTTCGCAGACGGCATAACCGCCGATCGGCGTGCGGCAGGAGCCGTCGAGTGCGGCGAGGAAGGCGCGTTCGCAGGAGACGGTGTCGAAAGTCGGCGCGTCGTTGACCGGCGCCAGCAGATCGTCGACCCTGGCATCGCCGATGCGGCTTTCAATGCAGATCGCTCCCTGCGCCGGCGCCGGCGGGAAGGTGTCGGGATCGAGGATATCGGTCAGCACGTCGACCTTGCCGAGGCGTTTCAGGCCGGCAAGCGCCAGCAGGGTCGCATCCACCTCGCCTTCTTCGAGCTTGCGCAGGCGCGTTTCCACCAGGCCGCGGAAGGTGATGACATTGATATCCGGCCGCATCCGGCGGATCAGCGCCTGGCGGCGGAGCGATGAGGAACCGACAGTGGCGCCATGCGGCAGGTCGATCAGTTTGCGTGCGGTGCGGCCGATGACGGCGTCGCGGATATCTTCGCGCGGCAGATAGGCGGAGAGATAAAGCCCCTCGGGCAGCTTCGTCGCCATATCCTTGGCGGAATGCACGGCGAAATCGAGCTCGCCGGCGGTAAGCTTCTGTTCGAGCTCCTCGGTGAACAGGCCCTTGCCGCCGATCTCGGCCAGCGACCGGTCGGTGATGCGGTCGCCCTTGGTCGTCAGCACGACGATCTCGAACATGTCCTCGGGCAGATGATGCGCCGCCATCAGCCTGTCGCGGGCTTCATGCGCCTGGGCAAGCGCCAGCGGGCTGCCTCGCGTGCCGATCCGGAAAGGTTTTGTTTGCATCCGTTCTATTCCGTTGTTACCGGAGTTCTCGTAAACGGGTTTCCATCCCATCGCAATCAACGAACAGGTTTCATGGTTCCCTTTCTGCGCATCCTTGGCATCGAAACGAGCTGCGACGAGACCGCCGCCGCGGTCGTCGAGCGCGATGCGGAGGGGCATTCCAACGTGCTGTCGGACGTGGTGCTTTCCCAGCTCGACGAACATAGCGCCTATGGCGGCGTGGTGCCAGAGATTGCCGCACGCGCCCATGTCGAAGCGCTGGCCGAGCTGATCGAGGAAGCGCTGAAGCGCGCCAATGTGTCGCTCGATGATGTCGACGCCATCGCCGCCACGTCGGGGCCGGGGCTGATCGGCGGGCTGCTGGTGGGGTTGATGACCGGGAAGGCGATCGCCAGAGCCGCCGGCAAGCCGCTCTATGCGATCAACCATCTCGAGGGCCATGCGTTGACGGCGCGGCTGACGGACGGGCTGTCCTTTCCCTATCTGATGCTGCTCGTCTCCGGCGGCCATACCCAGCTCATCCTGGTGCGTGGTGTCGGGCAATACGAACGCTGGGGCACGACGATCGACGATGCGCTCGGCGAAGCCTTCGACAAGACGGCAAAGCTGCTCGGCCTGCCCTATCCCGGCGGCCCGGCGGTGGAGCGGATGGCGCAGGCCGGCAATCCCGATCGCTTCGACTTTCCGCGGCCGCTGGTCGGCGAGGCAAGGCTCGACTTTTCCTTCTCCGGCCTGAAGACGGCGGTGCGGCAGGCGGCGCAGGATATCGCGCCGCTTAGCGATCAGGACGTCGCGGATATCTGCGCCTCGTTCCAGAAGGCGGTTTCGCGGACGCTGAAGGACCGTATCGGCCGTGGCCTGCAGCGATTCAAGACGGAATTTCCAGCGACATTCCCAGCGACTGGCGAAAAGCCGGCGCTCGTCGTTGCCGGCGGTGTCGCCGCCAATCTCGAACTGCGCGGCACGCTGCAGGCGCTGTGCGACAAGAATGGCTTCCGCTTCGTCGCGCCGCCGCTCAGGCTCTGCACCGACAATGCCGTGATGATCGCCTGGGCGGGACTGGAGCGGATGGCGACCGGCGCCGCACCGGATGCGCTCGACGTGCAGCCACGCTCGCGCTGGCCGCTCGATTCCAATGCGGAAACGCTGATCGGTTTCGGAAAACGAGGGGCCAAGGCATGAGCGAAAACATCGCCGTCGTTGGATCGGGGGCTTTCGGCACGGCGCTTGCCGCGGTCATCGCGCTTGCCGGCCGCAGCGCCGTAAAACTCGTCGGGCGCGATCCGTCCCTGATTGCCGATCTGAAGGCCGAACGGCTGCATGATGCGGTGCTGCCCGGCATTCTCCTGCCCGATACGCTGGAATTTTCCGCCGAGGCGGATGCGATCACTGGTGCCTCCATCGTGCTGTTTGCAATGCCGTCGCAGGCCCAGGCCGATGCGGCGCGGCAATACGGACCTTATCTTTCCAAGGATGCTGTCGTCGTCACCTGTGCTAAGGGTATCGAACGGGCGACCGGCAATCTTCTGACCGACATGCTGGAACGGGAACTGACGGACCATTCCGTCGCCGTGCTCTCCGGTCCGGGTTTTGCCGCTGATATCGCCAAGGGCCTGCCGACGGCGATGGCGATTGCTGCAGCCGACATGGAAATTGCGGAGCGGCTCGCTCAGGCGATTTCCGGGCGGACCTTCCGGCTCTACGCTTCCAACGACCGGATCGGCGTGCAGCTCGGCGGCGCGCTGAAGAATGTGCTGGCGATCGCCTGCGGCATCGTCGAAGGCCGTGGCATCGGCGATTCCGCGCGCGCGGCGCTGATTGCGCGCGGGCTTGCGGAAATGTCGCGTTTCGTCGTCGCCAAGGGCGGCCAGGCGGACACGGTGCGCGGGCTTTCCGGCCTCGGCGATCTGGTGCTGACGGCAACGAGCCATCAATCGCGAAACCTGCGCTTCGGCATCGCGCTCGGGCGCGGCGAAAAGACCGACCCCCTGCAGGGTGCGCTGGTGGAAGGCGCGTTTGCCGCCTCCGTCGCCTCGCGGCTTGCGGCGGAATTGAAGGTCAGCATGCCGATCACCGATGCCATTTCCGCCATCATCGACGGCAAGCTCGATATATCAGAGGCGATAGAGCAGCTGATGACGCGTCCGATCACCACCGAATAGGAGACAGACATGCTTTTCGCCCTTCTCTGCAAGGACAAACCGGGACATCTGAACGTGCGCATGGATACGCGTCCGACGCATATCGAATATCTGAACAAGCTGAATGCCGAGGGCACGCTGAAGATCGCCGGCCCGTTTCTCGATGACGACGGCAAGCCCTGCGGCAGCCTGATCATCGTCGAAGCGGAATCGAAAGAGGCGGCGCGTTCGCTTGCCGATGCCGATCCCTATGCCAAGGCCGGACTATTCGAAAGCGTCGACGTCAAGGCCTACAACTGGGTCTTCAACAAACCGGAGGCGTGAGCATGGCGCATTGGCTCTATAAATCCGAACCCGCATCCTGGTCCTGGGAGCAGCAGAAGGCTGCCGGCGAAAAGGGCACAGAATGGACTGGCGTCCGCAACTATCTGGCGCGCAACAACATGCGGGCGATGCAGATCGGCGACAAAGGCTTCTTCTATCATTCCAATGACGGGCTGGAGATCGTCGGCATCGTCGAAGTCTGCGCCCTGTCGCATCCCGATTCTTCCGCCAAGGGCGATCCGAAGTGGGATTGCGTCGATATCCGCGCCGTCATGGACGTGCCGAAGCCGGTGACGCTGAAGGATGTCAAGGCGAGCGAGAAGCTCGCCAAGATGGCGCTCGTCACCTCGATGCGGCTTTCGGTGCAGCCGGTGACCGAGGAGGAATATCTCGAAGTCTGCCGCATGGGCGGACTGGACAATCCGCCGCGTTGAAGACCGATCCGCAAGCTTTCATCCGCGCCAATACCAGCCTGATGCCACCGCCGCATGTGCCGGAGATTTCGCTCCATCTGGCAAGCGAGGCGCATGAGCTCTGGTTGAAGACGGAGGAGGAGCTGGAAGCGATCGGCCTGCCGCCGCCCTTCTGGGCTTTTGCCTGGGCGGGCGGCCAGGGACTGGCGCGCTATGTTCTCGATCATCCCGAGACGGTGCGCGGCAAGCGCGTGCTGGATTTCGCCAGCGGTTCCGGCCTTGTCGGCATTGCGGCTGTGATGGCCGGCGCCCGGGAGGTCATGGCTAGCGATATCGATCCCTGGGCGGAGGCAGCAGTCCGGCTGAATGCCGAGGCCAATCGCGTTTCGCTCGGATTTACCGGCGCCGATCTGATCGGGCAGGCGGTCGATGCGGATGTCGTGCTTGCCGGCGACGTCTTCTACGATCGCGCGTTCGCCGATGCGCTCGTTCCCTGGTTCGCAAAGCTCGCAGCCGACGGCAAGAGGGTGCTGGTCGGTGATCCCGGACGCAGTTACCTGCCTCGGGATCGGCTGGAATTCTGCGCGGTTTATGAGGTGCCGGTGACGCGGGCGCTGGAGGACAGCGAAATCAAGAAGACGACAGTGTGGCGTTTCGCTATTTCGACGCGGCACGAGATATCCAAAATGTTCCCGACGAACTTAACCTGACATCACCGCGCTGGCTTATGACGGGATAGCGTGCATATTCACACGGGCTATCCGCAGAGCGTTGATCAACGGGGGAACTTATGACGATCTACGACGAGCTTCGCAAAGCGCCGTTCAACCTCGACGACGCGGCGATATCCTGGATCCGGGACGTCTATGCCTCGCTCGATCTCGATGACAAGATCGGCCAACTCTTCACCTTGATCATGATCGGGACGGATGAGGAGGATTTCAAACGCATTGCTTCACTAAGGCCGGGCGGCGTAACGCGCTTCTTCACGGCTGACCTCGAGTTCGAGCGGCGGGTCATCTCTGACCTCGTGGCCAAGAGCAAAGTCCCGCCCATTATCAGCGCAGACCTCGAAGGCAGCCGTCATTCCTTCGCTTTCGGCACTCCGGTGCTGGGCCAACTCGGCCTTGCCGCCGTCGACGACGTTCAGGCGACCGAGAAAAGTTCGGAAATCTTGGCGCGCGAGGGCCGCGCGATGGGCGTGCGCTGGTCCTTCACGCCAGTCATCGACATAAATGCCGCGTTCCGATCGCCGATTGTCGGTACACGGTCATATGGCTCCGATGTCAACAAGATTGAGCGGCACGCGGTTGCCCATGTTCACGGTCTCCAACGAAATGGTGTTGCCGCCACCGCAAAGCACTGGCCGGGCGAGGGATACGACGACCGCGATCAGCACCTCGTTACGACGACCAATCCGCTTTCCATGGACGAGTGGAAGGAAACCTTCGGTCGGCTCTATGGAACGTTGATCACCGAAGGCGTGTTGGCAATAATGAGCGGGCACATTTCCCTTCCGGCCTACATTCGATCGAAGATGCCAGATGCCGGGCTTGAAGCTTTCCGACCGGCCTCGGTTTCCCGGTTGCTGAACATTGATCTTCTCCGAGACGAACTCGCCTTCAATGGCATCATCGTCTCTGACGCGACACCCATGGGAGGGCTGTCCGCCTGGGGCCACCACCTCGATACGCTGCCTGATATCATCGCGAATGGCTGCGACATGATCCTGTTCAGCGATGAACCTGAAGAGGATATGGCAGCGGTCAAGGCTGCCGTCGAAGATGGGAAAATTACTCCGGAACGACTTGAGGAAGCGGTTCTTCGCGTGCTGGCGCTCAAGGCGCATCTCAAACTTTTTCAACCGTCAGATGTCCTCCCCGATGCGGCTGAAGCGCGCCATCTGCTTGCGCATCCAGACAATGTCGCTGCATCCAGGGAATACATCGGCCGCTCGCCCACGCTTGTGAAGGACGTCAATGGTATCTTTCCGCTCGATCCGGCGAAGACAAAGCGTGTGCTGCTCGTCGACGGCGGCATCATTCATCCGCTCATGCCGCAGCCACTGGAATTCTTGCTACCCGCGCTGTTGCGGAAGGAAGGTTTCGAAGTCACGATCGACCGACCGGACATCGTGCCGACCCCCGACGACTTCGACCTCGTCCTCTACGCGCTAGGCGACGAGTCGCTGCTCGTGCGAGGTCGGATATTCGTCGACTGGCATAGGATGGGTGGTGGGGGCCTTTTCAAGGCCATGTACCGACCCTGGACGAATATTCCCTCAGTAATGATCTCCTTTGGGCACCCCTATCACCTTTACGATGCGCCGCGTGTACCGGCCTATATCAATGCGTACTCCACCATGGACAGCGTCCAGGAAGCCGTCGTTGATTGTATGCTCGGTCGCAAGCCCTTCCTCGGCACCAATCCGGTAGACCCTTTCTGTGGCCTTGAAGATGCGCGATATTGAAGTCGTTGGGAGCAGGCTGCCGGCCTATTGGAACGGGGCAACAGGCGCGTTCCAATGGACTATCCCGGCGACACAGTTCGTCAAGTGTCGCACGCACCGCATCCGTAGAAATGACGCCGCCTCGACGGGAATAGAACCGTCGGCATAGCACCGCCTTACCTGCTCGACAGGGCTATCACAGCGTCATTGCGCATCACCACCTCTATATGTGCGCAGAATGCTGAGAGACGGACGAGGAGGAATTGGCGACGAAGCCATGAGCCTCTGTAGAAGAGACATCTTACGCGTTTTGGGCTGCTTCTGCGACGGAGGTAGTTCTTGCGCCGCTCTTTTCGCAAGTTCGAAGTCAAAATCAAAAGACATTTCGGGCCTCGTCCACCATTTGGAAATCTCGAAGACTAGAATGCAGGAAACGTGCCAACCGCTGCGTTAGGCCTGGCACGCCGGCGTCAACCCTGTCGCCTCGCGCTATTGCGCCTAGAACAGGATGATTTTAGGCCGGGTCGGCCTAAAATCTGAATCCTGTTCTAAATTATATAGTTAGAGCATGATCTCAGCCGAAAACCGCCCACACTTTTCGGCATCATGCTCTAGGATACTGCCTCAAATCGAATGGATTGCGCGCCTTCCCACAGCGTGAGGCGCCCAATTTCGGCGAGTTGCTCGAGATTGGAGGTGATTGTGATGAAATGATTGCCAGCCAGTTGGCCCATTTTCGATGAAAAATCCACGCCTCCGTAGGCAAGCAGGATTTCCGTTTCGCTAATGCCTCCCGGGTAAAGGATGATATGACCGGGGGCAGGATGGCTCGTATGGTTCTCATAACCGACGCCGAAATCATGGTCGCCAAGCGGGATCCAAACGCCCTCGCCAGACCAGCGAACGTGCACAATTTTACCGTCGAACGGCATCTGCTTGATGAATGCTTCACAGGTTTTGGGCGCTCTGGCAGTTTCCAGGACAGCGTCGAAGATGAATGGCCCTGCTGTAATTTTCAGTTTCATGATGTCGCTCTTGTTAGATTTGACTGCTTGTTGATTTGTCTCGCCGCGGCTTTCCGATATTGCCCGTGGCCCTTGGTACCCACCTGGACGCCGTTTTCGACGACAGGCTTTCCGGCGACAATTGTCGTTATCGGCCAGCCGGTGATCTCGATCCCCTCGTAGAGCGAATAGTCTGCGCCATCATGCAGTTCCGCATGACGGATGGTCCGTTCGATGGCTGGATCCCAGATCGCGATGTCCGGATCCGCCCGAGGCGTCGATCGGGCGCGCAGCACCCGACAGGCTCTGCCCGATCTGGACAATCTTGCCGTCTTTAATGCCGATATCCGCCTGGAAAACTTCCGCGGCAGTCGCAACCGTGCCGTTCCGGATGATGAGATCGTAGTTGCTCACAAGCCTGACCTTCAGTGTTGCAGGATTTTGCCAAGGAAAGCTTCGGTCCGCGGATTGTGTTTTCCCGCGAAAAACTCCTCGCTCGGACGATCCTCGACGATCTCGCCCTGATCGATGAAAATCACGCGTGTCGCCACCCGGCGGGCAAATCCCATCTCATGGGTGACGACCATCATCGTCATGCCGTCCTTTGCCAGTCCGCTCATGACTTCGAGCACTTCGGAAATCATCTCTGGATCAAGCGCGGAGGTCGGCTCGTCGAAGAGCATGGCGAGCGGATCCATCGCGAGCGCGCGAGCGATCGCCACGCGCTGCTGCTGCCCGCCGGAGAGTTGGCTTGGATATTTTTTCGCGTGGTCCGTCAGCCCGACGCGATCAAGAAGCGCCATGGCCTTGGCGTGGGCGGCAGTTTCGCTGCGGCCAATGACAATCTTCTGCGCCAGCATGATATTGTCGATGATCGTCAGATGCGGAAACAATTCGAAGTTCTGGAAGACCATGCCTACCCGTGTGCGAAGATTCGGCAGATCGGTCTTCGGGTCGCCGACCTCGATACCATGCACCCGGATCGAACCTTCCTGAAACTGCTCGAGCCCGTTGACGCATTTGATCAATGTCGATTTGCCCGACCCCGAGGGACCGCAGACAACCACGACCTCACCGCGCTCAACGTTCACCGAGCAGTTCTTAAGGACAGCGAACTGACCGTAATATTTGGTAACGCCAGTGATCTCAATCATGCCCGGCCTTTCTGGAAACGCGCGATGGAAAAGGGTTGCAAGGCTCGATCGGTCTCGCGACCGAGAACGAGCCGGGATGTTAACTGGCCGACGATCGGGCCGAGCGTATAGCCGTTTGAAGTGACGGCGTTGAAGAACCCGGGCATTGACGGATGTTCACCGAGGATCGGCGCACCGTCGATGTTGATGTTCATCGCCGCCCAGCTTCGGATGACGTGAAGTTTGCGCAGAGCGGGAACGACGTGCTGGGCAACCCAAAGGTTCCCCTCAAGGCTCGACAGTAGCGGGCGTGGATGTTGGTGGACGGGATCGAGGCCTGCGGTCCAGCCGCCGCCGATAATGAAGTTCCCGTTTGCCGCCTGCTTGAGTGTCAAATGGCGGTCGGCATGGGCGACGAGACACGAGATCAAAGGTGCTGCGGCCTCGGTAACCACCATCTGCAGCGGAGCACCGAATACCGGCACGTCGACACCGAGCATCGCGCCGATCCTTGAAGCGAAGGCTCCGGCTGCATTGACGATCCGTTTTGCCCGCACTATGCCCCTTGATGTCTTGACCTCGAACCCGTCGTCCGAGGTCCTTATCCCGGTGACCTCGCAATTTTCGAAGAGTTGAGCGCCGTCTCGCCGTGCCGCCTCCAATATATATTGCGTCGCAACGAGAGGATTGATCTTGCCCTCCTGGGAGCAGTAGGCAGCGCCGACGAAGTGAGAAGACAGAGCAGGCTCCAGGGAGCGCAGTTCCTCTTGCCCGATCAAGCGGCAATCGATCCCGGCCGCGCACTCCACCCCGACCTTTTCCGCCAGAAAACGCATGTGGTCATCGGTTTCGGCCACCATGAGGCCGCCTGTGACCTTCATCTCGAAATCCTGTCCGAGCTCGCTTTGCAGCGCGGCCCAAAGAGCGATTGAATCCCGCTGGAGGGGAAGTGTTTGAGCGGCCGCTCCGCCGCCACCTTCGGCACGGGCACCGTGGTCGAAGGAAAGCAACTGGGCATGAAGGCTCCCTGCATTCCCTCCAGACGCCAGCGAGTTCGCAAAAGCGCGCTCCACCACCACAACGTCCTCGCCTTCCCGGGCAAGGAAAAGCGCCGTCGAAAGGCCTGCAATGCCGGCGCCGATTATCAGCGTGGACGTTTCTGCCACCGGCAAAGGTTGAGGATTCGCCGATGGGGGCTTTTCCGGCAAAAGTGCGCGCTTGTGGCCGCCCCATTCCGGCTTTTCGACTGCAAGCGCCGCCAGCGGAATAGGGCGAAGTGGCATTTGCGGAGCCAGAAAACCGCTTGTTTCGCCCGTGAGGTGCCGCTCTTTCGCGACGTCGGCGATCGCTTTGCCGCAGTAGCGGCTCTGACACCGCCCCATGCCTGCACGCGACAGGCGCTTTAATGTCGAGACGTCCTGCGCACTATTTGCGCTGAGCGTCCTCAAGACACCGTAAGTCACCCCTTCGCAACGGCAGATCAATGCATCATCTGGCGGAATTGCAGCCTTTGTCTTTGCGTCGTCCTTCGGCGCAAAGACCTGCCAAAGCGCCCGCTGAAACCGTCTGTGTCGGGCGAGCCTTTTCACTGCGCTTTCGTCGGCTTGGACAAGGAAGCTCAGTTTTCGCGCAATCGCGGGCGGCGATCTGCCCTTCTGCCATCGCAACATGCGCACCGCCGAAACGCGCCGCTTCACCGACAATATGCACGTTTGCAAGCGTTGTCTGACCGTCGAGATCTCGCATTGCCCGCAGATCGCCGTCGGTGACCTCATGGCCGCATCCGAGTAGCCGGGACAGCTCATTGGAGGATGTGAAATTGCCGCCGATAAGGACCGTGTCAGCATCGAGATTGGTCTCGCCGTCTGGTCCGGCGAACGTGACGCTCTCGACACGTTGCGAACCGTTGATCGAGGTGAGCACGCTATTCCAGTCTATCTTGACGCCCATGGACCTCAGCGTCGATATCTGGCGCAATCCGTGACGGGCGAGCGCGGGATCCGTTGTCAGGAGGCCGAGGGCTGCCAGCGGCCGAGACCAGGGTGGCGGTGCTGCTTCCAGCAAGGCGACTATGGAGGCTCCTGCCTTTCGAAGTTCGTTTGCGACCTGCATATTCAAAGGACCGTTTCCGGCGACAATGATCCTTCGGCCGGGCACGGTTCCGTAGCTCCTCAGCAACGTCTGGGCGGCCCCTGTTGTCATCGCACCAGGAAGTGTCCAACCCCGCACCGGTGTAGGGCGTTCGTAGGCCCCCGTCGCGATGATCAGTATTTTCGGCTTGCAGTAGAACGCCTGGCCGGATCCATAGCAGGCAATAATAAGCGAACCGTCGTCGTCACGTGCGGCACCCCACACCACTGTAGCGGTTAGAAATGTCACGCCGTGATCGCGCACTTGCCCTATGAGCGCTGCGCCGGACAAAGCCTGCTCGTCGCCACTCAAATGCTCGGCGGCGCTCCGTGTCGAGGGCTGTTTGAAATACTGCCCGCCGGCAGACGGCCGTTCATCAATAACAGTCACCTTGGCGCCGGCCGCAGCAAGGACCTCCGCTGCGGCAAGCCCTGCAGGCCCCGCTCCGACGATGAGAACGTCCATCGTCCTTGTCGTCAAGGACTGCGGCACACCGCAGAGATCGGCAATCTGACCAGTGGCAAGATCTGGCCGCGCAGCAGGGCGCAGGACCTGCATGTCATCGTCGACAGTGGTCATGCAGGCCCGGTGGCTGACTTTTCCGTCGATCGTCACGAGACAGTCGTGACAGACACCCATTCCGCAGAAGAGGCCACGGCCGTCACCTTTGATGCCTCGGGAAAATTCATGCTGCCCCGTCGCCTCGATGGCGGCGGCAACAGACATGCCCTTTTCGGCAAATATCTGCAGACCGTCGACCGAGAGCCTGACCCGCGCATCGTCGGGCCTCAAACTCTGGTTTATGGAAGCGACGGGCATCATGGAATTCCTCAGACGCTGAACGTCAGACCGAAATCGGCCACCAGCCTCTTCATGGCGGCGTCCTGCTCGGGTGGCAACGGCAGGCGCGGCGGACGCGGCAGGCCTGCGCCAAATCCCATGTGGGTCAGCAGTGACTTCGTTCCTGCGACATAGGCCTGGCCCCCGACCGCCTGAATGACAGGCAGCCATTTGAGGTAAAGCTCTCTTGCCTCATCGAACTTTTTCTCATTTGCGACAAGTTCGAAGATCCGCGCCATCGGTCCTGGCGCAACATTTGAAGCCACGGCCACCCAGCCCTGCGCACCCATAACGAAAGACTCGAACCCGAGAATACCCCCGAACACAGTCATATCGTCGCCGGCCAGCCGGATGATATCGCGCACGCGCGTCACTTCGAGAGTGGACTCCTTGATATAATCGCAGCCGTCGATTTCGGCGATGCGCTTGACCAACTCCGGCGTCAGATCGACGTTTGCGGTCGCGGGATTGTTGTAGACCATAATCGGGATAGCCACGGCAGACGCAATGCTCTTGTAGTGATGAACGAGTTCGTCATCCGTTGGGGTGGAATAGAACGGCGGAATAATCATGACACCGTCAGCTCCCATTGCCTCGGCCTTGACGCTAAGGCGAATGGACTCCCGCGTATCTTCCGCTCCTGTGCCGATCAGAACAGGCACCCGTCCCGCGACAGTTTCGATGACGGTCCTCGCCACACTATCGCGCTCTTCCTCGCTGAGCGACAGAAACTCACCCGTCGATCCAAGAGGGATCAGGCCATGGATACCTTCCTTGACCTGCCAGTCGGTAAAGGCAGCCAGCCCCTTCAGATCGACCGCGCCACTGGGATCCAAGGGAGTAATCATCACGGTGTAGACACCGCGGAACATCTTCTGCATTTGAGAATCCTGGTTCTAGCGCTTCTCGTTAATGGAAAGCCGAGATCCGGCTTGACCGAGACGCTTTTCGATATGGCTCTGGAAGAAGTCCCAGAGTGTTGTGAGGAGGAGGTAATAAATCGCCGCGACCGCAAACAGTTCGAGCACCATGAACCGCTCCTGGATGAGAACCTGGGTCCGGCGAAGGAGTTCTTCGACCGAGATGACGGAGGTGACAGAGGTCGTTTTCAAGAGACCGTTCACCGAATTGCCGAGAGGCGGAACGATAACTTTAAAGGCTTGCGGCATGACGATGTAGCGCATGATCTGACGCTCCGTCATGCCGAGCGCGCGCGCTGCCCTGGTCTGGCCTTCCGGCACGGCTTCGATGCCGGCGCGAATGATCTCCGCGAGATAAGCCGCCTCGTTGAGAGCCAATCCGAGCAACGCCGCCTCTATGACGGTGAACTTGATGCCGAACAGCGGAAGCGCCGTGTAGATCGCAATCAACTGTACAAGAAGCGGCGTGCCGCGAAAAAGCCAGATATACGCCTTGGCAAGGTAGTATGGCACCCGCCGCGACGATCGCCGCATCAATGCAAGAGCAAAGCCCAGAATAAGCCCCGCAATCAACGAGACGACGGTGAGCCAAACGGTCGTGAACACCCCGCCAAGTATAAAGGGGTTGAACAGATAACCGAAGAAGCCAGACCAGTTCCAAAGCGACATGAAGACGACTTTCTGCAAGAGGTTTGGCGCGACGTGGTCGCGCCCGCCTCATCTCTAAACGATCTTTGAAATCAGTTCAGCGGCCGGGGCCTTTGACCGAATAGTCACCCGCGACCATCGGCAGACCGTATTTGTCAAAGAGCGCCTTCAGAGATCCATCCGCCTTCATGTCTTTCAACGTCGCAGACACGGCATCAGCCAAAGCCGGGCTTTTGAATGCGACAGAAACCGGAGCGGGGTAGAGGCCGCTGATTGCCCGTTTGAAGTCCCCGCGAGAATCGTACTCCTTGGCAACCGCGTCGATCGACACGACACCCTGGACCTGGCTTGCCCGCAGAGCCTGGAAGGCCAGGGCGAAATTATCGAACGTCTGGATGGTCAAGCCTTCTTTGCCCGCGTCACGCAGTTCCTTGTCGAGAAGGCGTGTCTTTGTTTCCTCGAAACCACCAATTTCGACACCGATCGTCATGCCGGCTAGATCATCTTTTGCGGCGACGCTTTTCTTCGAATCCGGCGCCACGGAGATGCTGATGGCCTGATCTTCATAGGGGATCATCTGCATGATCTTGGCGCGTTCCTCGGTGAAGAAAATGCCCGTATTGATCATGTCCCAGCGGCCAGCCTGCAGACCCGGAACCATCGCGGAGAATTCGATCCGGACATATTCGGGTTCAAGGCAAAGGCGCTTGGCGATCTCTTTGCCGAGGTCGATGCGCATGCCCTTCAGATCACCCGTGGAGTCGATGAACTGGAGCGGAGGAAGCGTTGGATTGGTCGACATGACGAGCGTGCCGGGCTTGATCAACTCGCCTGCCGCCACTTTGGGTTCGCAGGATTGAGCGAAGGCAAAAGACGCTGTGATCGACAGGAAGGACGCGGCAAGAACGCTGCGAGAGAAGTGTGAACGGAGCATGGAGAGCCTCTGGAGTTCGGTTCTTTATCGTTGGATCCCGACCGTGCATTCAAATGGGATCCCACTTTTATACAAAAGTTCGCCGTAGATGCAAGTGCATTCTCAGCTCGTCGATTCAGTAGTTCGCAAGCACGCCCTGACGGACGACTTCGAGATGATCGGTCATGGCTCGGCGAGCCGCCTCGGCATCGTTGGTGGCCAAGGCAAGCAGAATCGCTCGATGTTCCCGCACGCCCGGCTTTGCGCGCACGACAGGCAGCTGCCGCTCGAAGATCGTTGTGTAGCGCCGCATCTCCCCAATAGTGGTTGCCATAAAGGGGTTGCGGCTCTCGCTTGCGATATAGTTGTGAAGCGCATCGTCAAACGCCCAGACCACCTCTGGGTCAGGTTCGGGGTCGGCCTCGATCTCGTCAAGCATCCTTGTCAAAGGATCCAGTTCAAGTCGCGAAACGTGGGAACTGGCGAGCGCGGCTGCAGTTGGTTCGAGCAGCATCCTCATGGTGAGACTGTCAAGGTAGTCCTTGAGACTGATGACCCTGACCGAGAGAACGCCTTTTTCGTTTCTGACAAGTAGTCCCTCTCCTTCGAGACGTCCCAGCGCGTGGCGCATGGGAGAACGCGAAACGGCATGTTTCGTCGCCAGGCGGCGTTGCTGGACGACCGATCCCCCCGCGAGCCTGGCTGATAGAATATCGGCCAGCAGGGAACGGTAGGTTTCGTCAGCAAGGCTGGAGTCGCCAACTTCATTCAGACCATCGTCCATCTGCACTCGTTCCAGTCCTTTTCCAAATCGGCTATCATATGTAACAAGTGATCGCGTAAGGAAAGCACGATGCCGCGTCGAGCGGCCAACGCCCTAAAGAACAAGGAAATGGCAAACAGTGACAGACGCTTTGGCGGCCCCGGGTCGGAAAATCGCGGAGAAAGGGCAGCACAATCTTGCATCGCTGACCTACAAGGCCGTGTCCGACATGATCCGGCATCGCCGGCTGAAAGGCGGGCATGTCATCGTTGAGGCAAGGCTTGCCGAGACACTCGGGATTTCGAGGACGCCGCTGCGCGAAGCGCTGCAGAGGCTAGAGGGCGAAGGCCTGGTTCGCAAGGGCGATGGCCGAAACTACGTCGTGCGACAGGTGGATGTCGGCGAGTATCTTCAAAGCTTGAAACTGAGATTGTTGATCGAACCTGAAGCAGCGGTATTGTCGATCAACGCCATTCCGCGACGTCTTTTGATGAGCGTCCGGCAGGAAATTCACGACCTTTTGGGCGCGACGGCGTATCACACAGACGCGCATTGGTTCTCGGATGACAATCTCCATAACATGATCATCGATCATTGCGGTAACGCGGTAATGGCAAAGGTACTGCGGGAGCTTCGGGCGACCACGCGTCTCTTCGAAATCGACCGCCTGAAAGATCGCCTGAAGCCGGACTCCACGGAACATCTCGTTATCATCGAGGCGATCGACCGGGGCGAGGTCGAAGAAACGCGCCGAGCTGTCGGCCAACACATCGAAAGCCTAATCGCATTTACGCGAATGCATCTACAAGTCGCTGACCTTTAGTATTGCAGTTGCATTTTTGTGTGTCACGGCAAGACGGGTTGGATGCGGGCGGAGGCGGGGGGCGACACCGGCCCGTGGTGGCAGCAGGCTATTCTGGTGCGTGGTCATTGGGACGCGGCTGGTTGTGCGACATCGTGTGTGTCCATGCCCTTGAGACATTGGCTGGCCAAATCGGCGTGTTCGCATCATGGCCAGCGCTTTACTCACCTGAGGAAAGGGAGAATGATATCTGCAGTCCGCCGGTCTTTTGGTGAACCTCGCTTGGTCGGAACGATCAGATCGCCGCACGTCCCATAGCGAGTTCCAAGGTTCAAAATGCAGCACTTCGACACAGATGCGCTCGCGACATTCGTGGCAGTGGCCGACGCCGGTGGCTTTACTGCAGCAGGGATGAGGATCGGCAAGTCGCAAGCGGCCGTCAGTCTCATCATCGCCCGTTTTGAAGAACAGATCGGGCGGAAGCTGTTTGACCGGACAAGACGCGGCGTGCACCTGACTGAAACAGGCGAGATCCTGATTGGCTATGCCCGCCGTATCATTGCGATCGAGGACGAGGCGCTGGCAGCGCTCGATCCAGGTGCCATGCGCGGCTATGTCCGTCTTGGAATGCCGGACGACTACATCGAGCTGTTTGGCAAGCCTTTGATCGAAGAGTTTTCGCGCGCCAATCCCCGTATCCAAGTCGAGATCCAGTGCGACTTCTCCCGCTCCCTCGAGGCGATGGTCGAACACGGCACTATCAATCTCGCTATCATCACTCGTGCACCGGATTCAATCGTCGGCGAATTGCTGCGTCGCGAGCCGCTGGTCTGGTATGGACCTCCGGATGGGCAGATTGAACGACAGCGGCCCCTCCCTCTTGCCTTGTTTCCAGAGAAGGATTGTCGAGCACGGCCCCATATCGTCCACGCTCTCACCCAGGCCGGCATCGGATGGCGAGCGGCATGGACATCCTCACATCTGCCGTCGATTCAGGCGGCGCTGGATGCGGGTGCCGCGGTTACAGCTTTGCCGGCCTCGGTCGTCGCTTCGCGACACCGCCGTCTGACCGCGGAAGACGACGGCCTGCCGTCGCTGAAACCGCTTGAGATCGCCCTTCTCGTTCCACATGGCGCGCGCGCCGCTGTTCGCACGGTCGCTAGCTTCGTCCGCTCGCATTTTCAGCAGCTTTGACACTATCTACTGTCCCCGTGATCAGGGTCGCGATCCGGTGAACGGCCAGTTGCAGGGCATATGGGTTTCAGGATCCCAAAACAGGAAATTGGCTAGGCCGCCATGTCTCTTGCGGCGTCTTCAAAAATACCGATCATCTCGTCGATAACGTCATCGGTATGGGCATTGGAAAGATAGAGACGACCGAAGGCAAACGGCATGATCAACAGCCCGCGGCGGCGCAGCGCCTCGTGAAGTTTGAGGGTCATGACGGCATTTGCCCTGTCCAGCGTCTCTGCGTAGTTCGAGGGCGGGCTATCGGCAAACCAGATTGTAAACACGGAGCCCTCCCCAGAGGTTGAAACCGCCCTGCCATAACTGGCAAAAGCTGAATTTATGCCATGCCTTAACCGCTCGCCGCGCGCCAGCAAGGCGGCGTAATCGAGGTCTCTCAGAACCTGAAACGTTGCGGTGACGGCGGCTGTGGCCACAGGATTGCCGCTGTAAGTCCCGGCGCGGTTGACTGTACCCTCTTCTGCAAGCGCCATGAGGTCGGGTCGACCGACGACAGCGGCCACTGCGACGCCACTGCCGATGGCTTTGCCCACGGTGGCCAGATCTGCTTCCACCTCCATGCTATGCCCCGTCAGCCCGAATCGCGTGCGAAATCCCATCAGCACTTCGTCGAGAATGACAAGCGCGCCATGGCGCCGCGCCGTCGCTTCCACATGAGCAAGATAGCCGGGCGCTGCCGGGATGCATCCCGCATTGGCCAGCATCGGTTCCAGGATGACGGCAGCGATGCCACTGTTTTCCGCGAACAGTTGATCGACGTCATCGAAGTCGTTGAAGCGCAGCAGCGTGGTTCGCTCGTGCACCGGCCTTGCGTTTGTGAGCATTGCCGCATCGGCGGATCCCGCCTGGCCTAGCGTGACGTCGTCATACCAGCCATCATAGCCCGCAGCCATTTTTGCGATATAGGAGCGGCCCGTGGCAGCGCGAGCAAGTCGGCAAGCGAGATGAACAGCCTCACTGCCGGTATTGGTAAAGATCGCCCGCGACAAGTGCTGCGTCGCCGCGGTCAGCACGCTGGCAGCTTCCTCCTCTCCATCATGGGCAAAGGCCGGCATCGGCCCATTGCGCAGGGCGGCAGTGACTGCCTTGACAACCAGCGGATTCGCATGGCCGATCACCGTCGCCCCAAATCCGAGCGCCGTATCGATATACTGGCGCTGTCTGTCGTCCCAGATATAGGCACCTTGGGACCGTCGGGCGACAAAGGGTTTGCCGTCCATGGGTGGCAAGGCCCGCCCGGCGCTGGAGATTCCCCCAACCAGATGTGTCGTCATCGTATTTGTCCATTCGTTGCGGCCACGGACGGTTGCTAGAACCCGAAGTAACGCGGAAGCCATTCCGTCGTCTCCGGAATGAAGGCGACGAGCAGGAGGCAGATGTTGCTGGTAATGAAGAACGGGATAAGCCTGCGCGTAACCGCGTTCACCCCGACCTTGGCGACGTTGCAGACGACGAAGATGTTGGTGCCCACTGGTGGCGTGAACAATCCAATACCCAGCGCCATCGTGAAGATCAGACCAAGTTGATAGGGCTGAAGCCCTGCTTCGACGCCGATCGGATGAACGATCGGTGCGAGGATAATCAGAGAAGGCCCAAGGTCCGCCCAGGTGCCGACGAAGGTCAAAAGCGCCAGGATGAGCAGGATCGTGATGGTCGGACCGGCCCCCCAGGCATGAAGGAGCCCGGCGGTCCATTGCGGAATCTGCTCGACGGTCAGTATCCAGGAAAATGGAACGGAAACAGCCATGATGATCATAATTGCGCCGGTCATGCGCACCGTCTCCACCCCGATCTTCCAAAGGCCGGCCAAGGTAATTTCGCGGTAGAGGACACCTCCGACCAGAAGAGCCCAGACCACTGCCACGAAGGCAGCCTCCGTCGTTGTCGCAAGCCCACTCAGCATGGAACTGAGAACCGCAATAGGCATCATTAACGCAGGGAGCGCCCGCAAAACGTGCTTGCTGAAGCTTGTTACGGTCGGACGGGTCTCCGACTTTGGAAAGTTCTCCTTCACCCCGACCCACCAGGCCGTGAGCATGAATGTGACCGCCAACATAAGACCCGGAATGATGCCTGCTGCAAATAGCCCACCGATTGATGTATCCGTTATGACCCCGTACATGATCATCACAACGCTCGGCGGCAGGATGATGCCGAGCGTCCCGGCTGCGGCCGTAACTGCTGCAGCGAAGTCTCTTGGATAGCCCCGTTCGGCCATCGCCGGGATCATGATGGCGCCGACAGCACCCGTGTCGGCCGTGGCCGATCCGGTAATTCCGCCATAGATCATGCAGGTCGCGACATTGACGACACCCAATCCTCCTCGCACCCATCCGACCATGTCATTGGCAAGGTCGATGATCCGGCGTGTCAGGCCACCCTCGTTCATGATGCCGCCGGCGACGAGAAACAGCGGGATGGACGCCAATGAAATGGAATCGGCTCCCATATAGACCTGTTGCGCAAACCAGGAAGGTGGGAGCGGAACCAGACCGAAATAAATGACGACAAGAGTGGAAAACGCGATCGACCATGCGACCGGCACACCAGTGTAGAGCGTGATGGCGAAGACGCCGAAGAGAACCAGAAGCGTCATTGGCCACGCTCCCGGAATGCTGAAACGATGCGCGCAATCGCAATGACAGCCAGAGTGGCGCCCATGAAGACGATGATGCTCTGAACGGTCCAACTCGGCGCGCGCATGACGGGAGTGGGAACAAATCCCGTGCGCGCAAGCATGGCCTTGCCGCTCCACAGAAAGGCGGCGGCAACGGTGAGCAGGATGAGATTGTGATAGATGCGAAACCAGCGGTTCCGACCACTGGTGGACGTGTTGCCGTCGATGGAAACATTTTCGCCGGCGACCTCCGACAGAACAGCACCGATCGCGGTCGTCCACAAAAACAGGATGCCGACCATTTCAAATGACCAAGTGATTCCGGAGAGACCGAGATAGCGGCCCACGGCGCCAAGCCCGGTCGAGAGGATTAGGGCGACGACAACGAGGACACCAACGATCGTCATCACGAAGACCGCTGAAGAAGCCAGGCGTTTCATGGGGCTTTCCATCAAAGGAGGAAGTGGTGCACGAGCAACGAATGCGGCAAGGACACGTCGGAGGACCGATCGCATCCTCGCCGTAGGCATTGCCTATTTTCCGGCTGCTGCCGAGCGCACGGACGACACCAGATCGTCCCCCCATTCCGCCCCGAATTTCGCGTAAACAGGATCAACCATCGCACGGAAGGGTGTCGTGTCCACCGTCGTTACGGTGACGCCCTTCGACTTGAGGTCCTCGATGACCTGGGCATAGACCTCGTCAAGTTTTCCGCGGTACCAGATCGTCGTCTCTTCGACTGCCTTGGTCACCGCAGCCTGGTTTTCCGGGCTCAGAGCGTCGAAGCGCTCCTTGTTCATGAACCAGTAATTCGGCGTCCAGATATAGTTCGAGACCGATAGGAACTTCGCGCTCTCATACCATTTCTGATCCGCGAAATCGCGTATTTCCGGCTCCACGCCGTCGACCACATGCGATTGCAGCGAGGTATAGACCTCCCCGAATGGAATCGATTGCGGCAGGGCGCCCAGCTGTTCGATGGTTGCAAGAATGACGGGGTTGGGCGGTGTCCGCAGCTTCAGACCCTTGATATCCTCCGGTGTGGCGATTGATTTGCTGACGGTTGCAAATTGACGGAAACCGGAATCAAGCGCTCCCAGCATCTTGAAGCCGTTGTCGGCACCCGTGTCGAAGACTTTCTTCCCGACTGGTCCGTCGAGAAAGGTGTGCGCCGCGTTTGCATCGGAAAACAAGAACGGCAAGGTGACGACGTTGAGCTTCGGATCGATCGCATCGGCAACGCCGCCTAGGCCGATATCGATGGAGCCGGAGCCGACACCATCGGCGATCGGTCCCTCATCGCCCAACTGACCATCTGGAAAAATCTGGACGGTGAGGCCGCCCTTGGTTTCGCCGGCGAGCTTGTCGGCGAACATGATGACAGCCTCCTGAATGAGGCTCTTCGAGCTTGACGCGTGGGCGAGCCGAAGAGTTTCGGCATTCGCTTGGCCGGTGCAAAGCAACAGGATGCCGGCGATGGTGGACATGGAAAGCCGACCGGCGTGAGCCCGCATGATATTGAACTCTAACATGTTACCCTCTTTGTCATTGTTATGACCAAGAGTATGTGCGGCCTCTCTCAGGGGTTCAATCGGTAAAGCAACGTCTTCGATCAGGAAACGTTATGTTGCTATATCAGATCGTTATGCTGCGCCGCTTGTCACGCAACTGTCCCAAATTAACCCATTAATTAGCATTCACTTGCATGCGCAGACCACGATGCTACCGTCGCCGACATCGTGGGGGATCGCGTATGACAATTGAAGAGCTGATCGATCTGCAGGAAGCAGGCTCAAGGGCGCGGGTGCTCGGCCTGAAGGCCCACGAAAACCCATACCTCGCCGCCCATAGGATGCCTACTGGTGATACCGGCGCCCTCGGAGATTGGCTTGCGCGCCACGACGCGTGGAAGTTCGGTTGGGAAGCGGAGGACGCTAGCCGCGAAGGTAGAATTGTTACGCACTTCAAGGAGCTGATCTCGATTGCCAAACGAGGTGCGCTCGATGCCTAACGTTATTGATGGTGGTTCGCTCGCGACGCGTTCGGTTTTCTTGCCCGTCACGGCGAACCTCTTTCACCATCGGATTGCCAGCGTTCAGGCCTTTTCGAAGAGCGGTGAGATCACCATTTCCGGCACCAGCACCAGGCCCTTGTCGGTTATCCGGATTTCCGGGATGACCGACAGCGGGATAAGGTTGAAGCCCATATAGGCGATGGTGCAGCCTGCCTTTTCCCATTCGAGCTTCAAGGCCTTTACCTCGTCGGCGACCTGGTGCACGCGCTTGTCGGACAAAAGCCCGGCGATCGGCAGCGGCACCATGGCCGTCACCTTGCCGTCCATGACGACACAGACGCCACCCTGCTTTTCTTCGATCGCGTCGAGCGCCACCTGCATGTCCGCGGCATTCGTGCCGGCGACGATGATGTTGTGGCTGTCGTGGCCGACCGAGGATGCGACGGCGCCTTGTCTGAGCCCGAAACCGTTGAGCAGTCCGTGGGCGACATTGCCGGCAGACTTGCCGTGACGCTCCACCACCGTCACGAAGCAGAGGTCGTGCTTGTCGAAATGGGCTTGCCAGTCATTGGCCGGTTCCAGCGTGACGGTGACATGGCCGAGGGTAATGCCAGGCAGCTCCGTCTTGATCGTATGAGCGACGACCGTCTCCGTCGGTAGGTCCGGTGTCAGCTTGAGATTTTTTGGCAGCTTGACCGTGTGGTAGGCGGCATCCGGATAGCGGTACGGTTTCGACAGGGCTTCGTCGAGGATCGGCGTGATCTTCTTGCCGTCGACGACGAGTTCGCCGCCATACCAGGTGCTAACAGGCGTAAGGTCGTCGCTGAGAAGCATCAGGTCTGCGCGGCGGCCGCCGCCCAGACCGCCGATTTCGCCTTCCATGCCGAACCGCGTCGCGGCGTGCAGCGAACCCATCGCCCAGGCCTGTTCCGGCCTCATGCCGTATTTCACGGCTTCGCGCGTTACCCAGTCCAGGCCGAAGGCAAGCAGATCTTCGGCATCACGGTCGTCGGTGCAGACGGCGACGCGCTTGTGGGAGGCGCCGAGCTCGGTGATCGTCTTGATCGCCTGCGGCAGCGAATGCCAGGGAGTCTTGGGCGGGCCGCCGCGCAGGAAGATCCATACGCCGGCTTCCAGCAGGTCGTCGGCAATGTCGCGGTCGATGGCTTCATGCGTGTCGGTGACGCCGGATGCGGCATAGGCGGCAACGAACTCTCGTCCGTAGACATGGCCCGACACCGGCCTGCCGCGCCCGAGTGCTGCAGCCAGGATCGCATGGCTGCGCTCGTCACCCATCGCAACGGGGACGAAATCCATCTTCTCGCCGAGAGCCACGGCTTCCGGCCACTTGTCGAACAGGGCGGCGATCTTATCCGGCGTCAGGTCGCCGCCGGCTGTTTCCAGATCCGGCGTCGTCGCCGGCACGGTGCTCGGCACGGTCAGGAAGATCGACAGCGGCGCCTGCCGTGCATCCTCGAGCATGGCCTCGACGCCGGCGACGTCCATGACGTTGCCGATCTCGTGGCTGTCGCAGAAGATCGTCGTCGTGCCGTTGAGGAGCGCCGCTTCGGCATAGGCGCAGGCCGTCACCATCGAGGATTCGATATGGATATGCGGATCGACCAGGCCCGGGGCGATGATGCCACCCCCGGCGTCGTAGAGCTTGGCGCTCCCGCCTCTGTAGCTGCCGGCAGGCTTCACGGCTGCGATGCGGCCACCCGAAATCCAGACTTCGCGTCCGTCGAGAAAGCGCTCCGAATAGGTAGACAAGACGCGTGCACCCTGGATGACCAGGTCGGGTTCGCGACGAGCGGAGGCGACATCGGCAAGACGGCGGGTCATGGTCGAGAGCGGCTGAACGGAGAAGCGGGTAAGCGTGCTCATGAAAACCTCATTTCCAGGGCTCGGGGGAGGACAGGCAAGATTGTAGGGAACGCCGTAAGGGGAGGGAAGCGCGAATAGTTCTTGTCTCTGGCCTCAAACGGATGCCAGTCAGCGTTTTCCGCGAACTGCCAGAACCGCTTCTGCAAAGGTGTCGATCTGGCTGGCCCGCAGCCCGGCGACATTGATGCGTCCGTCCTCGACGATGTAGATGGCGTGGCGCTCGCGCAGCATCACGGCTTCACCGGGTGTCAGACCGATCAGCGAAAACATGCCTTTGTTCTTGGCGAGGAAATCGTAGTCGCTGCCATTGGTGAAACGCCGGAACGAGGCAGCAAGCCCCTGGCGCAGCGACAGAATGTTGGAGCGCATACCGTCCAGTTCGGCGCGCCAGTCGGCCGCGAGTGCCGGGTCTTCCAACACGGTGCGAACGATAGCCGAGCCATGATCCGGCGGCATCGAATAGACGAGACGAGCTCGCACCGTGAGTTGCGCCTTGGTTGCATCCGCCCGATCCGCGTTGGCGGCGAGAATGAATGCCGCACCTGTACGCTCGCGATAGATTCCGAAATTCTTCGAGCATGACGCGGAGACGAGCATTTCCGGAACCATGCCGGCGAGCAGCCGTACCACGAAGGCATCGTCCTCGAGACCCTCACCAAACCCCTGATAAGCGATATCGACCAGCGGAACGAGCCCGCGCTCGGCGATGATCTCCGCCAGCGTCTGCCATTGCGAAGGGCTCGGGTCGGCGCCCGTCGGATTGTGGCAGCAGCCGTGCAGCAACACGACATCGCCCCGCTCCGACCGTGAGAAATGATCGAGCAGGGCGTCGAAATCCACCTCACCTGTTCGGCTGTCGAGGTACGGGTAAGTGACGACCCGAAGCCCGTTGTCTTCGAGGATCGACACATGGTTCACCCAAGTCGGATCGGGCACATGGACCGCAGTACCCGGGCGCGCGAGGGAGATCAGGCCGGCGAGCACCGTCAAGGCGCCTGCTCCGCCCGGCGTCTGGATGCCGCGAATTCGCTCCCACGGCGCGGCCTCGCCGAAGACAAGCCTGCCGATGAGATCGCAAAAAACAGGATCTCCGGCCGGGCCGACATAGGCTTTGGTCGTTTGCGCGGTATGGATTCGTTTTTCTGCCTCCCTCACCGCCCGCGGGATCGGCGTCGTACCGGAGGCGTCCCGGTAGACTCCGACGCCGAGATCGATCTTGTTCGAACGACTGTCCTGCCGGAAAATCGGCATCAACGACAGGATCTTGTCGGCTGGCGGCATTATCAGATCATCGAACATGGTTCTCTCCGGTCAGGGAATTGCAGGCGGCGATGAAATGCCGGCGCCTCATGATGCGGCCGCAGCCCAAATCAGCCGACCGCCTATTTCAGCGCGCCGATCTTGTTCTCGATGGCCTCGAGAAATGCGCCGGACCGCACGATCTCGAGAGCCGGTGTGGTCTGCTTGGGCATGTAGCTGTCCTCCTGCTGGAACGGGATCGCGTCGCGAAGCGCGTCATAGAGCACCTGGCTGCCGGTTCCGAGCTTGTAGCCGCCGAGCGCCTCTTCGGTCAGGAAGATGGCGCGGGCCGCAAGCAGGCATTCGACACCAAGGATCTTCGGCATGTTGTCGACCACCTGGCGCGTCTTGCGGCATGCCCATGTCGCCATCGAAACATGGTCTTCCTGGCTGCTCTTGGTCGGGATGGTATCGGCAACGGCGGGGAAAGCCAGCGTCTTGTTTTCCGATGCGACGGACGCCGCAGCCGTCGAGATGATGCCATAGCCGTAATTCAGGCCAATCGGCTTGCCGGCAAGGTTCGGCGGCAGGCCGTAGTTCAACGTCGTGTCGCAGAGCGAGAACAGGCGTCGCTCGGAAATATTGCCGATTTCCACCAAAGCGATCGTCAGGATGTCCATGGCAAAAGCGATGGGTTCGCAATGAAAATTGCCGCCGGACAGGAATTCCAGCGCGCCGAGTTCGTTCCAGAAGACGAGCGGATTATCGGTCGCGGCGTTGAGCTCGCGCGTGATCAACTCCTTGGCGTGCTCCAACTGGTCGCGGCAGCTTCCATGCACCTGCGGTAGGCAACGGAAGGAATACTGATCCTGGATCCGGGCGGTGTGTTTCGGATGCAGGATATCGTCCTCGAGGCGTACCGCACGTGCTGCCTCGGTCGTGCGACGGCTGCCCTCGATAATGCGACGAATATTTTCCGCAGTCGCGATCTGCCCGGGCTGCTTGCGCACGAGATGAATGCGGGGATCGAATGCCGCCTGCTCGCCGCGGATCGCCTCCAGACTGAGCGCGCCGGCCGCATCGGCGGTCTTCATCAGCATCTCGGCGTCGTGGAGGTTGAGAACCGCCATGGCCGCGCAGAGGCTGTTGCCATTGATGAGGGCAAGGCAGTCCTTCGCCTTGAGATCGAAAGCAATCGGGGAGATGCCGGCCTTTTCCAGAGCCTGCGGCGCTGGCATGCGTTCGCCCTGGTAATAGGCTTCCGCCTCCTCATAGCCGATCAGCACCGAAACCATGTGGGCGAGCGGCGCCAGATCGCCAGACGCGCCGACCGATCCCTGGATCGGCACCACAGGGTGAACGCCGCGGTTCAGCATCTCAACGAGACGATCGACCACCTCGATCCGCAGGCCGGAAACCCCGAGGCAGAAGGCGTTGATGCGGACGGCCATCATGGCGCGGACGATTTCTTCCGACGCCGGCTCTCCGATGCCGGAGCAATGAGAGAGCACGATATTGCGCTGGAAGCGGTCATTATCGGCCTGGTTGATGGCATAATCCTTGAGCTTGCCGACGCCGGTGTTGAAACCGTAGGTTGGCGGCGCGTTTTCGGTCAGCCAGTTTTCCTCGATATAGTTTCTCACCTTGATGATTTCGGCGCGCGCCGCATCGGCGAGCGCTACCTTGGCACCCTGGCGCGCGATGCGAACGGTATCTTTGATCGTCAGGCTGTCACCGTCTAGAATTATGGCGTTCATCTCGATGTCCTTGAAGCTCGATAAGTGTGAGAAAGTAACTGCCGAAATCGAACACGCGCGCCGGGAGCGCAGCCTGTCTCGATCGCAGCGGCAATGCCATCAGTGACGGCGACGTAGTTTTCCGCGACACCTTCTTCGGTGACGATGGTTCCTGTCATGACGGCGTCGAAATCGCTCATGATGTCTTCAGACCCTCAGTGCGCATGATGGGGAAAGCCGTGGCACACGGCTTTGGCAGCGTCTCGTAGCTGTCCGACCAACGTCCCTGCTTCGGGTTCCGGCATGGAAATCGTTTCGAGATAACGGGCTGCCAGCCCGCTTGGCCCTTCGAGCGAGAGAAAGTCGTCGGCCAGGCGCCGGACCTGCAACCGTTCCGCCTCCAGCTCCGCTGCCTTGATCTTTTCGTAAAATTCAATCTCTGCCACCTTCCTGCGGCCTTGACGCAGGGTTAGCCGAAGATGCCGCAACGGCAGGACGAAAAGCGAGCGCCATTCGCCGGCACGTTCCAGAAGCTGCTGCATCTCGCCGTCATCCGCGCCGTGTCCGTCACTATCCGCAAGAGCGAAGAACAGCAGGGACGGCACGTCCACCGCATGACTGTTCTGGGCTTCGAGGCACCAGGACGCGATGCCGGGCTCGCCGTAGAGCCGGACCATGACATCGAACACATTGGCACAGAAAGCAGCGCGCCTCGCAGCTCCGGTATCCTGTTCCGAGCACGCGTTGCCGCTTGCCAGCCTTTTTTCTTCGAATGCATCAGGGGCTTTTTCCATCACGCTTGTTCCGCCGTCTTCATTCCGGGCGCCGGCTCGTCGTGAGGGAAATGACAGGCCGCGAATTGGCCGTAGGGCATCGCCGCAAGCTTCGGTTCCTGCGCTGCACAGACCGCCTGAGCGCGTGGGCAACGCAGGCGGAACCGGCATCCGGACGGCGGCGCGCTCCGCGACAAGGCCTGCGTCGGCGTTGCGCTAGGCACGATTTTCCGGCTGGCATCGGGAACCGGGACTGCTTCCAGCAGCATGCGGGTATAGGGATGCGCCGGACGCTGATAGATGGCATCGCCGGTTCCGATCTCGACGATCCTGCCCATGTAGAGGACGGCGACCCTGTCGCTGACATTGCGCACGACGGCGAGATCGTGGGAAATGAAGATCAGCGCCAGGTTACGCTTCTGGCGGATATCCTGCAGAAGATTGATCACATGCGCCTGCACCGACACATCAAGAGATGCAACCGGCTCGTCGCAGACGATCAGCTCCGGCCCAACGGCGAGCGCCCGCGCGATCGCAATGCGTTGGCACTGGCCGCCGGAAAACTGATGCGGCCTGCGGCCCTCCACCATCGTCCGGCTCATGCCGACATCGTTGAGCGCACGATCGACCCTTTCCAGTCTTTCCGCTTTGCGGATGCCCTGGATCTCGAGGCCTTCTCCGACGATATCCTGCACCTTGCGGCGCGGATTGAAGGAAGAAATCGGGTCCTGGAAGATCATCTGCAGCTTGCTGCGGATGGCGCGAAGATCGGAAGCAGACAGGTCGGCAAGATTCAGGCCGTCATATTCGACGTGGCCGTCGATACGCGTGTCCGCCTTCGGCAGAAGCTTCAGGAGGGCACGGCCGATGGTCGTCTTGCCGCTGCCCGACTCTCCGACGAGACCGAGCGTTTCCCCAGGAGCCACGTCGAAGGAGACGCCGTCGACCGCAACAAAGATCTTGCCGCCGCGCCGGTATCTGACCGAGAGATCGCGTACCTTCAAAAGCGCGTCGTCGCGCAGGAAAGCAGCGAAGGCATGCGGCGCGGCACCTGTATCGACGGCCTGGCCGGAAGCCTCGTCATTCATGACAATGCCCTCCTTTCGACCGCAGTGTCGGCTGCATCGCCGGTTTGAACAGGCACATAGCAGGCGAAGCGGTGCTTGCCGTCCGCACTGGTGGTCATCGGCGGCATCGAGACATGGCAGCGGGCCTCGGCGGCGGGACAGCGCGGTGCGAACGGGCATCCCGGCGCGGGGTTGGCAAGATCGGGCGGACGGCCCGGGATCGTGCGCAGTTTCGTATGAGCCGGCTGGTCCATGCGCGGCATCGCCGAAAGCAGAGCCTCGGTATAGCGATGGCGCGGATGGGAAAAGACGGTGTCCGTCGGTCCGTATTCCACGACATGCCCGCCATAGAGCACGAGGATGTCGTCGGTGCGTCCCGCGACGATGCCCAGATTGTGCGTGACCAGGATCATCGACATCTGCCGCTGCTGCTGGATAACCTGCAGCAGATCGAGAATTTCCTTCTGAACCGTCACATCCAGCGCGGTCGTCGCCTCGTCGGCGATCAGCAGATCCGGCTGGCAGGCAAGTGCCGTGGCGATCATGATCCTCTGCTTCATGCCGCCCGAAAACTGATGCGGATAATGCCCGTAACATTCCGCCGCATCGGGAATGCCGACGCTTGCCAGCAGTTCGATCGCGAGCGCCTTCGCCTGCGCCTTTCCAAGCCGCAGATGGAAGCGGCTTGCCTCTTCGATCTGCCGCCCCACCCGCACGAACGGATTGAGGGATGTCATCGGGTTCTGGAAAACCATCCCGAACTTGCGGCCGAGAAAGGCGCGGCGTTTCGTCTCGTTAAGCGTCGAAAGATCGGTCCCGTCGGCGAGGATGCGACCGCTGGTTTTCATGCCCTCCGGCGCAATGCCCATGATCGTCTTGACCAGCATGGATTTGCCCGCGCCGGATTCTCCGACGATGCCGAGCGTCGTGCGCGGCGGGATGCTGAAGCTGACGTCGTGCAGTACGCGGATCGGCCCGAACGGCGACCAGAAATGACAGGAGAGCTCGTGACAATCGAGGACCCGGGTGGTGTTCGCTGCCTCATTCATATCAGAGTTCCCTGCCGCGATGGTTCATGCGACGGGCCAGACAATCCCCGACCGTATTGAGCGAATAGACCGTCAGCACGATGGCGACGATCGGTCCGAAGATCAGCAGTGGAAAGCGGCTGAGCAGGTCGGTCGAGCTGGCGATCATCCCGCCCCAGCTCGGCGCCGGCGCCGGAATGCCGTAACCAAGAAAGCTCAGCGACCCCTCCGTGATGATCAGCCCTGCCATCAGCGGCGGAACGATGGCCGTCAGCGCCGGAACGAGATTGGGCAGGATCTCGCGCAGCAGAAGCCGCATGTCCGATGCGCCCATGGCACGTGCTGCCAACACGTAATCACGGTCGTTCTGGGCAATCACGCCGCCTTTGGCGATGCGTGCATAGGTTCCGATGTCGAGCAGGCCAAGCGCCAGCATCATCGTGAAAACCGAATTTCCGGTCACCGATATCAACGCCAATATGACGAGGATCGGCGGAAGGGACGCCATGGAATTGGCATAGAGATCAACGATCCGCTCGACCGGGCCGCGATAGAAGCCGGCCAGCATTCCGAGGATCATGCCGATCACCAGCGAGATCAACGTCGCAACCGAAACGATGGCGAGCGTCGTTCGCGCACCGTAAAGCACGCGGGACACGATGCTGCGCCCGAGCGCATCGGTTCCGAACAGGCCGTTCAGGCTCCATTCCGGGCCTTGCGAGAAATCGCCATAGGGGAAGCTTGCCCGAACGAGACCCGGAATGAACTCCACGAAAACCGAGGAGACGATCAGGACCGCCAGGAACACGAAGGCGAACCATTCCATCGGATGGCCGCTCGGCATGCGGAAACGCGCGGTCTTCGGCATCGCGGCATTCAACGTCTCCGCCAATGCGACCGCTTCGCCGGGCACGAGGTCCGTTTGTGTTGGCTGGAGGCGGCTCATGACACGTCCACCCGCGGATCGATAAGCGCGTAACCGAGATCGACCAGGATGAAGATCACGACGAAGATCACCACCGTCAGCGACAGAATGGCCTGCATGACGGGCAGGTCGTGGCTGCTGACCGCATTGAGAACGGTCCAGCCGATGCCGGGCACCGCGAAATAGCTCTCGACGATGAAGGAACCGCCGAGCAGATAGGTCATCGACAGGCCCATCACCGTCAGCACCTGGGGAGAGGCCGGGCGCAGCACGTGGCGCATCAGGATATAGCGCGTCGGCAGGCCCTTGGCCCTGGCAACGAGGACATAGTCCTCCTGGAGGATCGCGACGAATTCGCTGCGGCTCACCCTGTAGAAATAGGCTGCCTGGTGCACGCTGAGGCACATCACCGGCAAGGCGACGTAATAGAGATTGCCGATCGGATCGTCGCTGAAGGTGACCCAGCCGGTCGCCGGCAGCCAGCGCAGCACGATTGCGAAGACGAAGCCGAGCAGAACCACGATGACGAAAGTCGGGATCGACAGCATGACCGAGGAGACCGCCCGCAGCACCGTATCGACGATGCCGCCCGACCGGCTGGCCGTATACATGGCGAGCGGCACGCCGATCAGGAGCGAGACGAACATCGCAAGCAGCGCAATCTCGAACGTCACCGCCGCCCGGTCGACCAGGAGTTTTGCCACGGACTGCTGGCTGAACATGGTCTGCCCGAGATCTCCCTGAAGAAGCCGCCCGAGCCAGCCGAGATAACGTTCCCAGACCGGCAGATCGTAACCGTAACGGCTGTTCAGCGCATCGATCTGCGCCTGCGTCGCGTTCTCTCCGAGGATCAGCTGCGCCGCCGACCCCGGCATCAGGCTCGACAGAGCCGTCGCCGAGAACGTCACCAGCAGGAAGACCGGAATGCCGGCCAGAAGCCGGACGCCAACCGCTTTCAGATAGGAGAGCTTGGCAATTCGCAACGATCGGACTCCGATTGTAAGGTGGAACATCCGATGCCGGACTGGACCGGCATCCGGATTTCGCAAAACGAGACGGCAGAGCGGCCGGTCTCCGGGATCAGAGCGCCTTCCATCTGTCCTCGGCATCGAGCCAGCCGCTGTCCCGCTCCAGCGAGGCTTTCTGCTCGGCAGGCGTCATGCCGCCCATGCTATGCTCGTCCGCATAGCGTGTGCTGCGGTCCTTGAAGACATGCCGACCGTAATCCATCATGCCATACATCGATCCCTTCTCGAGATAGTGCATGGTCACCAGGTTGAAGCCGAGCGCCTCGATTTCCTCAAGCCGCACGAAGGGCACGCCGTTGACGGTCGCGACATCGCCGAACATCTTCCAGCCGGGCAATTCCTTGGCCACCTTCCGGCATTCCTCCAGCGTGCGCAGGCCGTGCACATAGGTCATTTCAGCACCGAGTGCTGCGGCGCGCACGCAGCGTTCGATAGCATCGTCCAACCCCTTTTCGAGCTTGGATTCGGTGCGGGCTATCACCACGCAATCGCTGCCTTGACAGGCTTCGATCGAGGCCTTGATCTTGGCGAGCCACAGTTCCTGCGAGACGACCTCATGCGGCACGTTGCCATCGACCTTGCCGGCCAGCGTCGCCGCCTCCATGGCGCGGCCGAACCGCGCATAGCCGCGTTCATTGGGCGTATCCTCGATCAGGATCGCTCCGGCGCCGGCTTTGGCGAGACGATAACAGGTGCGGAAGGTCTGGACGACATCGCCGAAGCCGTCATCGGCATCGATGACCAGCGGCAAAGGCGAGTAGTCGGCGATGCGGTCGGTCGCGTAGACCAGTTCCTCCTGATTGTGCAGGCCAAGATCCGGCACGCCGGACATGCTGAATCCGAGTGAGGCGCCGCTGAGCAGGATCGCCTCGAAGCCGGCCATTTCCGCCGCCTTTGCGGAGTAGCAATCCCAGACGCAGGGCGTGAACACCTGCTTGCGGGAAACCAGGTCCCGAAACTTCACCTTCTCGCGATTGCCGATCATCGTCATCCACCTTTTCCGATCGCCCCGCGTCGCAGGGCCCATTCTGTCGTCTTAACGTCTCTGGCGTGTACGGTCGTCCAGCCCATCGACCGGCCCTTCGCCGCCCGCCCGGATCTTCCGGGCGAGCCTGCGCGTCTTGATCCGGGACCTGCTATTTCTGGCAGGCATCCGCGCAGACGTAGAGGAACTGCTTTTGCAGGATGCCGCCATTCGAGGGAACGACGCCGCCGGTATTGTTGCGCAGCAGCAGCGAGCGCGTCTGTTCCCCGAAGATGTAGACCGGCATTTCGGTTGCAACGAGCTTCTGAACCTTGACATAGGCGGCTTTGACAGCAGCAGGGTCGAGGGTGGAGCTAGCCTCCTTCAATGCAGCGTCCATCTCGGCGCTCTTGTACTGTCCCCAGTTGAAAGCTCCGCCGGAACTCAGCAGATTGGAAATGTTCGGCTCTGCACCGTTCGACACCAGCACCCCGCCTTCGACGCAGATGTCGAAGTCGAGCTGCGTCTTGCACCGCTGGATCAGCGAGGCCTGGTCGACCTCGACGATCTCAGCCGAGGCGCCTTCATAGCCGGTCAGCACCTGCTGAATGTAGGCGGCAAGACGCTTCAGGTCCGAGTTGGTATAGGTGACGATCTTGATCGAGAATGGCTTGCCGTCCGCCTTCAGAGCATCGAACAGTTCCTGCGCCTTCTTCGGATCATAGGCGGGAAGAGATGAAGCGCTGTCGAAATACGGCGAATTCTCTCCAAAATAATTGCTGGGTGCCTTATATCCGGGCATCTGCGTGAAGGCCTGCATCAGCCGCGCGCGGTCGATGGCGGAATAGAAGGCCTCGCGGGCGCGAACATCCGTGAAGATACCCTTAGCCTGGTTGAGATAGGCGCGGTTGATGCCGCGGATCGGGATCTCGCGGGTCGCAACCCCCGGCGCCGTTGCGTTCGAGCCGAACTGATAGGGATAACCGGCCATCATCGTTGCGCCGCCCTGCACGACGGTGGCGATGCGGCTGTTGGTTTCGGGAATGATCGCAAACTTGATCGTATCCAGATAGGGGCGCGGCTGATCCCAATAACCGGGATTGCGGGCCATGGTCATCGATATGCCCTGGTTCCACTCGGTCAGCGTAAAGGCGCCGGCGCCCACCGGCTTGATGTCGGTCTTTTCCTTGGCGGCCTTCAATGCTGCCGGCGAGGCGATGAAGGGGCACAGCTCGGCGACCTGGGCTGCGAAATTGGCGTTCGGGGAGGACAGCTTGATCGTCAGCGTCTGTGGATCGACGACGGCGATCGCCTTGTTCCAGGAAGAGATGAACGGTTGCGCCGGCGAAAGCGTGGCCGGATCGGCGGCGCGGTCCCAATTGTATTTGACGGCTTCCGCGTCATAGGGCGCGCCGTCCGTGAACTTCATGTCCTTGCGAAGCTTCAGGGTCCAGGTCACGGCGTCGCTGCTGGTCAGGCTTTCGGCCATGCCGCCGGTCACGACGCCCTTGTCGTTGACGTAGACGATGAAGCCGTAGACGGCGTCGAGCACATCCATCGGACCGCCGGGATAGGTGCCGGCGGTGATCGCCGGATCCCAGCTCTTGATGTCCGAACCGTTGATAATGGTCATCGTGCCGCCGCTCACGGGTTTTTCCGTCTGCGCACTCGCGTGAGACGCGGCGAGCATCACGGGTGCGGCCGTCGTCAGCGACAACAGCAAGGCGGCGGCGCCGCGCATGAACAGGCTCTGCAACCTTCTGGAACGATTGTCTGACAACATCACTCTATCTCCTTTTTTTGAGTTCCCCTGGGGGAGTGATTGTGCGTCGTTGTTTTGCATGCGGTTGACATGATGGCCCGGCAGCTTTCAGCGCTGCTCTTCATGGCTCAGTCGTTATAATCCTCCGTCCAGCGCCTGACCGTCGGATGATGAAGCCCGAATTGATCCAGCGCACGCCCCACGGTCTGGTCGACCATTTCGGCGATTGATTTCGGCAACGTGTAAAAGCTCGGCACCGGCGGCATGATGACGGCGCCGTTGCGTGTTGCTTGGTCCATCAGCGCGATATGGCCCGCATGCAACGGCGTTTCCCGCACCATCAGCACCAGCCGGCGGCGTTCCTTCAGGCAGACATCGGCGGCGCGCACGATCAGATCGTCAGCATAACAATGCGCGATCCCGCTCAGCGTCTTGATCGAGCATGGCGCAACCAACATGCCGTCGCACCGGAAGGAGCCGGAGGCGATCGAGGCGCCGATATCGCCGTGGCTGTAGACCCGGTCGGCGAGGCCACGGATTTCGTCCGCGGTCTTTCCCGTCCCTTCGGCCAGTGCCGTGCGGATCGCCGAGGGCGATATGACGAGATGCGTCTCGACATCGTCGAAATCCCGGAGCATCTCCAGCGCACGCAGTCCGTAGATTGCACCGGAAGCCCCTGATATGCCGATGATCAATCGTCTCAAATCAGTATCTCCGGCTTGACGCGCAACAGCAGCTGGCGCATCCGTTCGTAGGAATCCGGCGGCGGAAGCGCCTTGTCGAACCCTTCACTTCGATCGCCTGCCTTCATCGTGGCGTCGTAACCGACCTTGGCGATCACGCCGCCGTCTTCCTGAGGCTCGGACCGGTCTGCCGGAAGGTCCGTGACGATGAGAATGTCGCGCTCCGCGCGCATGCGCGTCATCTTCGCCAATTCGACGGCATCGAGATCCCACGGGTCGACATCGCTGTCGACGATCGTGATGTTCTTGACGATGCTGACCGCACCCCAGCAGATCGACATGATGCGGCGTGCCTGTCCCGGGCGGGGCGCATCGACCTGCACGACCACATTGTTCCGTCCGCTGCCTGACGCGGTGACGGCAACCTCGCCGACATTGAGAACGGACCGCCGGATGACGGCCTTGAGGCTGGCAGCGATCGGCACCGCGCCGAGATAGAGGTGCTCCATATGGTAACCGGGCTCGATCACCTGCAACATCGCGTCGGAGCGGCAAGTCATGCATTCAAATCTGACGCGCACCCCGGAACCGTAGTCCTCGTACATGCCGTGATATTCCGAGACCAACCCTTCAAGGATCGGCTCGTCGATATGAATATGACCTTCGAGCACGATCTCCGCCTCTGCAGGCACGGCAAGATCGATCGACTTGCAGCGGACAAGGCGCACCGGCTCTCCGAGCAGCGATCCGGCGCAGTGCATTTCGTCGTCACCGAGCCCCAGATAGAAGCAGGCGGCAAGCTGAATGGCGGGATGCGCGCCGAGGACGACGGCGAAGGGGAGCGGCTCGCCTTTGGCGCCCGCCTTGCGGGCCATGATGGCGAGATGATGGTTCGGTGCAATTCCGATCATCGCCTCATTCGGACCAAGCACCTTGATACGGGCATAGGACGCGTTGCCCAGGCCCGTTTCAGGGTCACGCGCCACGATCAGACCCGCGGTAATGTAAGGACCGGTCTCCTTGGAAAAGAACGTTGGGACTGGAAGCCGGGTCAGGACGTCGTCCTGGAAGAGCTGTTGCTGTACCGGTGCATCGTCCACGAATACCGGCGGCACCGGAGACGCGATCGAGGACAGCAGCTTTTCCTGGATATCGCTTTTCGCAACGTCAAGCGCCAGGGCGACACGATCGAGATCCGACAGGATGTTGCCGAAGATCGGCATGTCGTGACCTTTGATGCAGTCGAGCCGCACCGCCGCCTTTTCATCGACGATGGAAAGAATGGCCGATACGTCGTGGATCGGGTCGACTTCCTCCGAAATCACCAGCAGCCGACCGCGACGGTCGAGCTCCTGAAGAATGCCCCGACACGACTGATCGCTTTCGCTGCGTGGCATTGCAGCGCCGGCCGTCCTGGATGTCATGGCCGCGTTTTCAAGCGGATCAGGGTGATCATTCATCCGGCAATCCTGTGAAAGTCATTTTCGAGGGCTGTTTTGATGCGGCAAGTATCAGCCGCAGGCCGGAGGCTGGGTAGCTCGAAAATCATGAATTGGAGGATAGGAAAATCAGAATGCTCCGCGCATGAGCGCGATTCGACACGATATGTTTTTAGATCACACCTGTCGGCCGAAGACGGCAACGAGTGACTGGATCATCGTCCGTTCGGCCTCGGACAGCGTCCTTTCGCCGGAGAAAATCACCGAGAGGTTTCCGGCGATGACGTCTTCCGTAATTGGCGCCGCGGTGAGGCGCCCGCTGTCGATATCCTGCTGGACCGAGGACACCGGCAGGACCGTACAGACCGGCAAACGGCGGACCATGGCGATGGCCAATGGCAGAGAACCGACGTCCATGACCGGCTCGACACGCAGATGCCGCGCGCTGGCGGCTGCCATGAACGCCTGATGGATACTGAGATGCTTGATTCCGAGAACCAGCGGATATCCGCAAACTTCGGCCAGTGGAATCTCCGTTCGACCAGCAAGGTCCAAGGCCGGATTGGCAATGACCGACAGGCGCTCGCTCGGCCCGAGATGGATCCGGGTCATCTGCGTCTGGACGGCACCGACAATGGCCAGATTGAGCTCTCCCGCACGTACCTGGTCGTGAAGCACAGCGTTGGAACCTTCGATGATTCTCAGCCGGTATTCGGGATGGCCAAGGCGGGTTGCCGTCAGTGCCTGCGCCACCTTGTCGGTCATGACGCTGTCATGCCCCGAACTCGGCAGCATGCCGATTGAGATGGTCGCCTGTGTGTGGGCGGCAATATCCAGACTAGCCCGAACGAGGCTATCGATGCGCTCTTCGATCTCCAGGGTGAAGGGAAGCAATGCCTTGCCGGCCTTCGTGCTCTCGGCACCGTTGCGCCGCCGTTCGAACAGGGGTTGCCCGACAACTGCCTCGATTTTCTGAATCTGAGTCGAAACGGAAGGTTGCGTAATATGCGCCGCGCGCGCCGCCGCCGAAATACCTCCGCTGAGATGCGCAAGGTTGAAGTAGTGCAATTGACGTGCCGTCAACTGCGGTCGAAAGACGATATTGGCCTCCGTTGCCTCCAGATTTTTCTTGAGGCTACAAAGCAGGGCGGACACGACCTCCTGGTCCGGCCCGTTTGCGCGCACGCCCAAGGTGCTCGACAAAGGCGGAACGAGGGGCTCCAGATGCAGGCGCGCCAGTCCGAGCCGGTCGGCGACCATGCTGCGGGGCATCAGGAACCGCATCTGCGGAAACTCGTTGAGCAGCCGATGAAGGTCTGCCGGCTCCTCATCCATCAGGATCATGCGATCGTGGATGCCATGCTCGTCCGCATATCGGATGACGGCATCGCGAAGTGCCTGACGCATTTTCAAAACGACAAATTTCTGATTGGGGGAGCGAAGATCAACCGCGGCCTCCGCCGTTCCGACGGAAAACCAGACCTCATCGTAAAAGGGCGTCATCGCAGGCAGGTTCGCAGATGGCACGCCGGTCATATAGCCGACTTCGATTTCCATCGAACTCGTGCTGCCCGGGATTTCCGCGGCCCTGTCATCAACAAGGGATTTTCCTCGCCCGTCTGCAAATATCACGTCGATCAGCAGGTCGGGTCGCTGGCGTTCCATATCTTCGACGGTACGTCCGATCGCCTTCGAAAATCGACCGATGGAGAAACTGAGATCGAGACGAATATCGATGCGAAGATGGTCCGTGTCCCCATTCCTCATCCGGCGCACGAACCTTTCGCGATGAAGGATGGCCGTTGCCTGCTGAAACAGCCAGAAGGCTGCCGGTAAAGGACTGAGGTGACCGCTTTTCCGGATGAAGAGCTTGAGTTGAAGTTCATTTTCCAAAGTACGCAGACTTGATGTCAGCGCCGAGGGAGCAATCCCAAGCTCGCGCGCGGTCTCTGCCAGCGTCGGGCTCTGACAGGCCAGCACGAAATGGGCCAGTTGCTGGATTTCGATGCGCGGCGGATTTGTATTCACTGCGGGTCTATATCGGATTGCACAAGGAGCTTACCCGACTATGGCACACAAAGCACTATACCGCACGAATATCAGCGCCGGCCCGTTGCTTCCCCTTCGCCCACCGAACCGACATAGGTCGGTTTCGGACTTTGGTCGGGCGCAGCACTGGCGATCGAATCCCTGGACATGCCAGGAGCGTCGAACCGGGAGCCCGTCTATTGAGGGTGCTCATTCCTCCTTAGAAAAATCGAGAATCTCCCGTCCCGATCATTCGTGATCGCCCGGATCAAAAGACGTCAGCCTGCGCTCAAGACTGCCTCATACACCATTGTCGCGGCGGCAAGATCAGCCAACGCCGTTCCGACTGCCTTGTAGAGAGTGATCTCGTCATTGGACGTTCGCGCTGGAACATCCCGGCGGCACAACTCGTCAAGTGTCGCACGCACCGCATCTGCAGCAATGACGCCCGCCCTGATCGGCTGAACCAGATCGCCCGCTTCGTGAAGGGCTTCGTGCGTGTCGATATAGACCGAGGAGCGCCGAAGCGCCTCGTCATCGGCCTCGCGCATCGCCGGGGTGAAGCCGCCGATCAGATCGACATGGGTGCCCGGCCGCAGCCATTCGCCCCGGATAAGCGGTGCTGTCGCCAGCGTCGCCGCGCTGACGATATCGGCTCGCCGCACTGCTGCTTCCAGATCCGTGACGGCAGTGGCCTGGAGCCCACGTTGCCGGAGGCTCTGCGCCAGCCGTTCGGCGCTGGCGGGATCGATATCCCAGATATCGACATCTGCGATCGGCCGGACGGCGCGGTAGGCATCGGGTATGAGGCTCGCGACGCGGCCTGCGCCGATCACCAGCAGGCGGCGGGCGTCCTTTCGGGCAAGATAGTCCGCGGCAAGGGCCGATGCCGCGACCGTGCGGCGCGCCGTGATCGTGTTTCCGTCAAGGAGCGCAAGCTGCATCCCGGTCCGACCATCATAGAGCATGTAAGTCGAGGTCAAACCGGGAATGCCGCGCACCGTGTTGCCGGGAAAGACGGTGACGATCTTGATGCCAAGGTAGCGCTCCGACCGGTGCGTTTCATGCCAGGCGGGCATCAGAAGCAGCGTCGCATCTGGCTCACCGCTATTGGCTATCGTGTGGTGATGCCGCACCGGCACGACACAGCCTTCGGCAAATGCTTGCCGCAGGGTCGCAACCAGCGCACCGAAAGGGAGGAGCTCGCCCGTTGTCCGGGCATCGAGAATACGGATTTGTGTGTCGGTCATTGAAACGATCTCCCGATAAGTTCTGGCTGCTGGATAAGGCGAATTCTCTGTGATTGAACGAGAGCGGCGCCGCCGCTGCGCGGCGTACCAGCTTTCAACCGGCATCGGCCCTTTGGACACGTCGTTGCGATCGGAATGCGGAGCATTGAACACCGCTCAGCCAAACGTCGCTTTCTTCTCCAGAAATCTGGCGTATTGCGTCAGCGGATAGCACAGGGCGAAGAAGATCACTGCGACGAGACCGTAGACCTTGAAAGGTTCGAAGGTCGCGTTGTTGATGGCGTTTGCGGTTTTCAGCAGTTCGTCGAAGCCGAGGATCGAGGCCAGTGCGGTGCTCTTGATCAACTGGACCAAGAACCCGACGGTCGGCGCGCGGGTGATCCGGAAAGCCTGCGGCAGGATGATAAGGCGAAGTTCGAGGAGACGATGCAAGCCCAGGCTGGCTGCGGCGTCCCATTGCCCGCGCGGCACCGCCTCGACGCCGCTCCGCCAGATTTCGGCAAGATAAGCGCTGGCGTAGAACGTCAGGCCGCAGACGGCGGCGGTCCATGACTCGATCCGGAAACCGAGCATCGGCAGGCCGAAGAACATCAAAAACAGCTGCATCAGGAGCGGCGTTCCCTGAAACAGGGCAATGTAGCCGGACGCGAAGCGGCGCGGCCAGCGCGTTTTCGATATCCGCGCAGACAGGATCGCCAGGCCAACGATGGCGCCGCCGGCAAAGGCTGCGAGCGAAAGCAGTAGGGTCCAGCGTGTCGCGAAGACAAGATTGCGCAGAATGTCCCAGAAGGTGAACTCAATCATGCCAGACCGGCTCCCAGAAAACGGCGTTTCCCGGCGAAAAGGAGCCGGCGAAGTGCGGCGGACATCGAAAGGTAGATCAACGTCGCCACCAGATAGGTCTCGAAGGAGCGGAAGGTGCGCGACTGAAGCAGATCGGCCTCCTGCGCCAGCTCGCGGACGGATATTTGCGAAACAACCGCCGATTCCAGCATCATGATGATGATCTGGCTCGTCAGCGCCGGAAAAATGATGGCGATCGCCTGTGGCAGGATGATCTTGAAGAACACCAGCCGAGGCCTGAGGCCGAGTGCCTGCGCCGCCTCCTTCTGGCCTCTCGGTATGGCATCGAGCCCGGCCCCGACCACCTCGATCGTGTAGGCCGCCATGTTGAGGGTCATGGCAAGGACGGCGGCAGTGATCGGATCGAGGCGAATGCCAAGACTAGGCAAGCCAAAGAAGATGAAGAACAGCTGCACCAGGAATGGCGTGTTGCGCATGATTTCCACATACAGGCCGACGAGCTTGCGCAACCAAGGATAAGGTCCCCGGCGCGCGGCTGCGCCGAGAATGCTGAGAACGATCCCGAGGACCGATGTGGAGACCGTCAGTGCAAGCGTCGTGCCTGCGCCATAAGCCAGAGCTCCCATTCCGTCCCAAAGCCAATTGAAATCGACGCTGTATCTCATCGCTTGTCCTTTGGAGCCGGATGATCCGGGCCGGGTCGGCCCGAAATCCCGATCCGCCTCTCAACCAAAGAATTGGAGCATGATGCCACCGCAATCGCTTACGGCTTTCGGCATCATGCTCTGGTGAGTGGGAGGCCGTGCTCGTCAGTCCTTCAGGTTTTCAGGGTTGAGCGGCGCTTTCAGCCAGCTCTTCGAGCTTGCGTCGAGCGAACCATCGGAGATCATTGCGGCGACGTTGTCGTTGACAACCTTCTTCAGGCCTTCCTCGCCCTTGCGGAGCGCGATGTGCGAGGGGGAGCTGAGGAGCTGGAACTTCTGCTCCGGCTTCAGCTCGTCCTGTCGTGCCAGAACCTGCGCGCCGACATCGTTGCCGACGACCATCAGCTGGGTCTGGCCGGATATGAAGGCCTGGATGACCGAATTATAGTTCTCGAAACGCTGGATCGCAGCCGAGCCGGGGGCGACGGCCGTCAGCGACGTGTCTTCGAGCGTCCCACGATTAACGGCAACGGTCTTGTCGGCGAGGTCTTCCTTGCCGCTCACCTTCAGCGCAGCCGGACCGATGACGGCGATATAGTAGGGGGCGTACGGGGCGGCAAAATCGATAACCTCGGCGCGCTCCTTCGAATAGCCGACGCTCATAAGCAGGTCGACGCGGTCGTCGTTCAGGTAGGCGATCCTGTTCTGGCCGGTAACGCTGACCAGATTGAGTTTCACGCCGAGCCCGTCGGCGATCTTCTGGGCGACGTCGACGTCATAGCCCTTGATGCTCATATCGGCGCTTGCCGAAGAGAAGGGCGGGAAATCGGAGAAGATGCCGATGTTGATCTCGCCTGCGGCTTTGATATCGGCAAGTTCGTCGGCCTGCGCGGCCCCTGCCAGGATGCCGAATACGGCAATTGCCGCGGTGGCGGTGTAGCGCAATTTCATAAGAGCAGTCATGTCGTTCCCCTTTTTGAGACGTGTTGTGCGACAGGTGATGGATGGCAGCGGGCGCGAGGCCCGCTGCCGTTGTGGAGCTGGTTCTCAGGTCAGCTTTGTCCTGACCGCGGGACTGAACATCGCGAGGCACAGGAGTTCGAAAAGGACCTGCGCGGCGATCTGCGCGGTGTTGGTGGTGTTGTCGTATTGCGGCGCGATTTCCACGACGTCGCCACCGACGAGGTTGATGCCCTTGAAGCCGCGCAGCAAGGTCAGGGCCTCCCTCGGCTGAAGCCCGCCGACTTCTGGCGTGCCGGTTCCCGGGGCGAAGGCCGGATCGAGGCTGTCCACGTCGAAACTGAGATAGGTCGGACCGGCACCGACAACCTCCAGAGCCTTTGCGATCACCGCCTTGAGCCCCATCTCCACCACCTCTTCCGCGTGAATGACGGTCATGCCGGAGGCAAAGGAGAACTCCCAGAGATATTCGCCGCCGCCGCGGATGCCGATCTGGATCGTACGCTTCGGATCGAGCACGCCTGCCAGAACCGCCTCGCGGAAGGGCGCGCCGTGATGGAACTTCGAGCCCTCATAGGGACCAGCGGTGTCGCAATGAGCGTCGATGTGGATCATGCCTACCGGCTGGCCGGCCGCCAGGCCCTTGAGGATGGCGCCGGAGATCGAATGGTCGCCGCCGACCGACAGCGGGATGACCCCGGTTGCCGCGATCATCCGGTAGCAGGCCTCGATGTCGGCATGGCATTCGGCCAGGTCGAACCGGCTGCGCATCGGCACGTCGCCGACATCGGCGACCTTTAGCCCTCCCATTGGCGCGACACGCAGAACATGCTCGTAAGGGCCTATACGCTCGACAGCCCGGACGGCCCGCGGCCCCAGCCGCGCGCCTGCGCGATTGGTGACGCCGAGGTCCATCGGCACGCCGATCAAAGCCACGTCAAGCGCCTCAAGCACCTCGGGCTGCAAGCCGTTCTCGATAAAACGGGCATCCAGAAAGGTCGCAGGATCGGCGAAGGGCCATTTGCGGCTGTCGCCGTCCTTGAATACGCTCGCCGCCACGGCGCGGAAGTGCGGATCTTCCATCTCCCCGCCTGCAGCGCTGCCGAAGCGCTTTCTCAAGTCTTCCAGAAAATCCCGGTCAATGGTCAAGGCAGGCTCCCACGGTATTGATGCTGCCATCATCATCGGCGCCGCCCGCTTCTCTTGGAACCGCGAAAATTCGAGAGGGGATATAACGATTCTTGATAGACCAGGTCTGCCGAGGCTCCGCGAAGCGGGTAATGCGTTCATCCGGACGTTCAGAAAACTTTATAACCCGGCGAGAATTTTCCCACTACCGCGGTTGGTAACCTCCAAGCAGTCTCCGATGCGAACGGTCCGGCAGAGGGCCGACAACAAAGGGGACCTACCATGTTGCACGATATGACACGCCGCCGCTTCCTCGGATCCGCCGCTGCCGCGGGGATTGCCGGCACGATGACCGGGTTTGCGAGATCCGCCGCAGCCGGCAGCGGCAATCTGACCGCCGTCGAATGGGGCGGCGATGTCGTCGAAGCGATGAAACAGATTGCCGCCGACCAGAATGCGGCGACATTCAACTGGGTTCTTCATCAGGGCGGCGCGGGCGCGATCCTGCCAAAGATCAAGGCCGTCTGGCCGAATGTCGACTACGACTACGTCGCCGGCTGGGAAGGCTCGTTCAACAGCATGGTGAAGGAGGATTGGCTCGAGACCATCAATCCTGCCGATATTCCCAATCTTGCGAATATTCCCGAGAAAATCATCATTCGTGACGGCAAGGGCAACATCAAAGCGGTCCCGCGCGCAGTTGGCGGCATGTATTTCGGCGCCCGAACCGACACGGCTCCGATCGCCGTGAAGACCATCGATGATCTGCTGAGCCCCGATCTCAAGGGTGCGATCTGCTGGCCGGGCCCGACACAGAGCATGATGCTCCAGATTGTCGCGCTCGCCCTTCACGCCGGCGGCAGTGAAACGAATATGGAACCCGGGTGGAAGCTCATGACGGAATTGGCGAAATCCGGCAATATCGGCCGCGTCGCCATCACCGATATTGACTTCACCAATTCGCTAACGTCGGGCGAGACCTCCGTCGGCTTCTTCGCTGAGCCCGGCTGGGCGGCCGTGGCGAAGAACTTCCCGGTTACGCGTTTCACCAAGGACAGCAACTTCAAGGCCTTCCTCTACCAGAGCGGTTTCGGCGTGCTGAAGAATAGACCGAACACCAAGGCGACCCTCGATTTCGTCAACTTCGCGATCAGCCCGGACATGAATTCGCTCTACGCCAAGGTGGCTGGCGAAGCGCCATTGAACAGCAAGGCGGTCACGCCCGACAACCTCAAGCATCTGTCCTTCACGTCGGACGAGTTTTCGAGCTTCGTCTATGTGCCGGACTACAATGTCGTTCTCGAACAGCAGGATGCCTGGTCCAAGCGCTGGGAGCAGGACATCGCCCCGTTGCTCTAAAGCGTGTCGCGGCAGGTTGTCGAAGGCGCGGGCGCGGCTTCGACAATCTCCCTTTCTCGTGGCCCGCAAGGGCGAGGAAAAGGCTGTTCCACCATGACCAAGGTAAGGCGGCAACCCGTTGCCATTTCTATTCCGGATCGCCGAGATGCTGCCCTGACGCTCGGGCCAGCCCTCCTGGTGTTCGCATTCGGTTTTCTGTCACCGCTCATCAACCTGGCAATCGAAAGCTTGAAGGAGTTTACGCCGGGGCGCGTCGGCTCCGTGGAAAATGCCGCAGCGACGGTTCAAAACTATTACGAGCTTGCAAACCAGGCGTTTGCAAGCGTCCTGCTGACGACCTTCTGGATCGGTGGAGTGGCCGCGATCATCGGCCAGCTTGTGGCATTCCCGCTGGCCTATTTCATCGTGCGGCGCATTTCGCCGCGGATGCGCACGCTCACCCTCGGCTTTTTGATTACGCTTGTTCTTTCCAGCGTCCTGATCAAGACGTATGCGATCGAACTGACCTTCGGGTCGGTCGGCATCTTCCGACCCTTCCTCTTGACACTGGGCCTCTCTCCCAACAGCCGCGAATATATCAATATCGTCGTTATTGCGGGTCTGGTTCACTCGATCATACCGGTCGCAACGCTAACGTTGATTGGCGCGATGCAATCGATCGATCCGCGTCTGCTCGATGCAGCCCAGTCGCTCGGCGCGCCGGGATGGAAAGCCCATCTGTCGATCACGCTTCCCCTGAGCTTCCCGGCCCTGATCTCAAGCACGCTCGTGTCGCTGACTTTCGCGATCAGCGCCTTCGTCATTCCCATGGTGCTCGGGAGGGGCCGGGTGCTTTTCATGTCGAACGTCATCTACACCCGGTTCAGCGATATCGCCAACTATCCGAGCGGCGCGGCGATCTCGCTCGTCATGCTTGCCGCGGCCTTGGCGGTCGTCGCTGTCATAACGTTTGCGCAGGCGCGGAGGGTTTCCCAATGAGCATGCAGTCTTTTGCAGCGAGAACCGGAGACCGGATCGCCGGTTCCCTTGCCTACGGTGTCATCGGCCTTGGATTGGCGTTCCTCGCCATCCCGTTGGTGATAACCTGCGTCATGGCTTTCGACGCCAGGACCTATCTCGGCCCGATGCCGCCACCTGCCTTGTCGCTTCACTGGTTCGAACGGCTCGTCTCCCAGGCGGATATCCTTGCCAGCCTGCGCACCAGCCTCATCCTGGCGGTACTCACGACGGTTCTGTCCGTCACGATTGGAACTGCGGCGGCTGTCGGTCTTGCCCGGGGCAATTTTCCAGGAAAGGCAGCGCTGACTTCGGCCTTTCTCTCGCCGCTCATCGTCCCGCCTGTTGTCATTGGATTCGGCCTGCTGCTTTTCCTGTCCAAGGCCGGTATCACAAATGGTATGGCGCGCCTGCTCCTCGGCCACGTGATCATTACGTTGCCCTATTGCATAAGGACCAGTCTCGCCAGCCTTCTCGGTAGCGACCAACGATTGACGGAAGCCGCAATGATTCTCGGCGCCACCGAGCGCCAGGCCTTCTGGACCATTACCCTGCCGCTGATGCGGACGGGCGTCGTCACCGGCGCGATCTTCGCCTTCGCAATTTCGATGGATGACGTATCGATCAGTCTCTTTCTGAGCGATCCATCCGCAACGACCTTGCCTGTTACGCTGGTCAGCAACATGCGCGCGGCTTTCGATCTGACGATCGCTGCGGCGGCCGTGGTCCTGATTGCCGTCACCGCGTTGCTGATCGTCGTGCTGGACCGTGTCGTCGGCTTCGACACAGTCGTCGGCCAAGGCCTGTTTCGTTCATGAGGACAATACGATGATTTCTGCCGTGGAATTTCAAGGGGTCAGCAAGCGCTTCGGCGAAACTGTCGCCCTCGGTGATGTCTCCTTCTCGGTGAACCCAGGTGAAACAATCGCACTGCTTGGACCGAGCGGCTGCGGCAAGACCACCATTCTTCGGCTCATTGCCGGATTCGAGCGGCCCGACAAAGGCTCGATCCTAATCGACGGCGAGCCGATGGCCGGATTGAAACCCTATGAACGCAATGTCGGGCTGCTGTTCCAGCACTACGCCCTTTTCCCGCATATGACCGTCGAACAGAACATCGGCTACGGACTTCGCCATCGCAACCATCCGCCGGGGCAAATACCGCGCCGCATTGCCGAGCTGCTTGAGCTCGTCCGGCTCGTCGGTTTCGGACAGCGGCGGCCGCACCAGTTGAGCGGCGGCCAGCAGCAGCGCGTTGCGCTTGCGCGGGCGCTTGCCACTCATCCGAGCCTCCTTCTTCTGGATGAGCCGCTGTCGGCCCTCGACGCCAAACTTCGGCATGAGCTGCGCACCGAATTGAAGGATGTGCTCGCCGCGGTCGGCTCGACCGCCATCGTGGTAACCCACGACCAGGAGGAGGCGATGAGCCTGGGAGAGCGTATATTCGTGATGAACCGTGGAACAATCATGCAATCCGGCAGGCCGGATGATGTGTATTGGCGTCCAGACTCGCGTTTCGTTGCGGATTTCATGGGTCGGACGAATTGGATTCATGGCTCGATTTCGGCCTCGGGCGGAACGGCCGGCAAATTTCGCTCCGAATCCGGCTGGGAGTTTCCGGTCGCCTCCACGGCAAGTCTTTCAGGTGCCGCCGAGATTTGCGTGAGGCCGGAAAGCGTCGAGATATCGTCCGGCGCTCCGGCTGCCGGAGCCATGCCCGGACGTGTTGCCGACGTCGTGACACTCGGTGCCTTCAGGCATGTCGTTCTGGACCTTGCCAGTGGCGACCGCATAATCTCGGCTTGCCCGAACCGTCCAGACATAGCCTTCGCTCGCGGGCAGGAGATCAGCGTTTCCATTCCCCCCGAGGCATGCGTTCTCTTCGCGCGATAGGCTGGCATTGATGGGGCGCAGCTTGCGCTGCGCCCGGGCTAAGGGTCACCAGTTGCCGGAAGGACATGGTTCGTCCAATATCCACTTATAGGCGGAGAGGCCCTCGGCTCTCGAGCGCCACAAAGTATGGAATGCGGCCTCTGATGCTTGATCTTGATTCCTATCTGCTTCGTGCATTTCTGACCGTCGCGGAGATCGGCACCGTCAATGGAGCAGCCGTCAAGCTGAACAGAACGCAGGCGGCCGTGAGCATGCAGATCCGCAAGCTGGAGGAGCTTGTCGGCGTTACGCTGTTTTCGCGTTCGTCAAAGGGCCTCGAGCTCACGAGCCATGGGCAGATCATGCTGGCTTATGCCCGCGAAATGGTCGCCCTCAGCGACGAGGTCGGGAAAAGGCTGACAGGCAAGATGATCGAGGACCGCATTCGCCTCGGCGTCGTTGAGGACTTCGCAGCCGGCCACCTGATCGACATTCTTAGTGCCTTCAGAGCCCAGAACCCGAAGGTCGAGATCGACATCATTGTCGAGCCGAATCGCCGCCTCGCCAAACTGTTTGAAGACAGGAAGCTGGATCTCGTGGTTTGCGACATCACCTGCCTCTCGCGAAAACCGACCCTGATCTGGACCGAATATTTGATGTGGACGGTCAGATCCGACTTCGTGGTGGATGCGGAAAAACCGCTTCCCATCATTATGTTCGAGGAGGAGTGTCCCTGGACGCTCCCGACGATTGCAGCTCTGTCCCAGCGGAACGTCAAGTGGAAGACGGCGTGCGTCGCATCGACGCTGGTCGCTATGGCGACCGCGGTTCGCGTCGGTATCGGTATCGCGCCAATGATGCTCACCACGAAACCGGAGGGTTGCCGGACGCTTGACAGATCGGCGGATCTGCCCGGTCCGGTGCGTATCGAGATCGGTCTCTATGCTCAACCCGAGACGGCCGAAGGTGCGCGCTACCTTGTGGACTTCATTTCGCGGCATACGGCCATATTGTCCAGCTAGAGCATGATGCCGAAAAGTGTGATCGGTTTTCGGAAGACATCATGTTCTAGGAGCGTTCAGCTTCCATTATATCGGGTCAATTTAATTCCCTCTACCGGAGTTGCGAGCGAAGCCCCACAGTGATCGGATGAAGGGTCGACGACCCAATCTCAAGCATTCATGGAAGTCTGCGAATACGATGATGGGGCAAGCCAAAGTTGACGAAACTCTCCTTGCGGACGCCGCCTATCTGCCCGGCCAGGTCGCAAACCTGACGAGGGGAGCGAGCGTGACGGCGCAGACCAACGAAATACTGGAGCGCATCAATGACATGCTGCTGCGCGAAGGTACCGACAAGTCAGAGGTCATTCTCGCCAATATCTGGCTCAGGGACCTTGCCTCATTCGAGGAAATGAACAGAGCCTGGGATGCTTGGATGCCGGATAGCGGAACGCCACGGCGGGCGACGTTTGAGGACAAGAATCTCCCGCCGATGTGTGCCATCCGTATCGACGTAGCCGCGTCGCGAAAGAGTGGGGCCGGGCAAATTTGAGCCGCTTGCGTTCGTCATCGTGCTCTAAAGTGCGTCGCGATCTTTCAGACGCTCCTCGCGTTTTAGGTCTTTGTTGTTGCGCATGTCGTTATCGCAAAACCGCGGCACACTTTTGCGCGACATGCTCTAAGGCCGGATGACGCAGACATTGGCCTCATAGGTGCAGGGATCGTCCTGTACTGCGATATCGATGACCTTTGCTTTCGGGGCCAGCAGCTCTGGCCGTGCAGAGGGATAGAAGCCATAGCGCTCGCCGCCGACATAGGTTCCGCCATCGGCCTGATAGACGTAAGACGTGCCGGCATAGGTGTCGCCGCCGTCACTCTGTGCCTGTGGTGCGACGACGATGATATTGTTGCGGGTGACGCGATTGGTCGCCGGCGATGAAAAATGTTTCAGGAACGGCATCCGTTCTTTGCGGTTCCGATATCGATAGGCGTTGTCGAAACGGATGCCGCGATTGCGCGAGTTCACACGTTCGCCGAGAAGCAGTCCGCCATGAAAAGCGTGGCGGTGGTCGGAAAAGCGACGATCATGACGGCGGTCGACGGCTTCGGCGGGTAGTGCCGCAAGCACGGACAGGGCAAGCAGGGCGACTGCGGACAGACTGCGAAACATGGGTGGCCGGCCTCCGGAATTCCGATCCCTAACAAATCGTTAACGCCAGATTGCGCCAAAAGCCGGAGCTTGTCCATTCAGGTCGGACAAGCGGCACAAAATTTGAGCGGAAAAGACCAGTTTCGTTAGCCTGCAAACTTCCCGGTAACGCGAATCGATTAAATTAAAAGCAGACAGCGATTGTGCTTGTCGTCGGCGGTTCCGGTGATTAAACGTCGCAATTGATGCAACGCACACAGAGAATTTTGTCATTCGTGTGGTTGACTGAGCATGCTCCGAAATCCGGGAGCGCAGAGAAGCCGCCGCGAGGTTCTGATGGCGAACGTGACAAATAACCGGCCCCTATCGCCGCATCTGCAAATCTACAAACCTATTCCCACCATGGTCATGTCCATCGTCCACCGCATTACCGGTGGCGCGCTCTACGTCGGCACGCTGCTCGTCGCCTGGTGGCTGATCGCGGCGGCAAGCGGACAGGGCTCCTATGACTGGGCCAACTGGGTGCTCGGCAGCCTTCTCGGCAAGCTCGTGCTTCTCGGCTATACTTGGGCGCTGATGCACCACATGCTCGGCGGCTTCCGCCACTTCATGTGGGATCTCGGCTATGGCTTCGGGAAAGAGTTCTCGACCAAACTCGCCATCGCCAACATCATCGGGTCGCTCTGTCTGACCGTGTTGGTCTGGGTGATCGGCTTCCTCATTCGCTTCTGAAGGTCCCCTCATGGATATGCGCACCCCCCTCGGCAAGGTTCGCGGGCTCGGCTCCGCCAAGGACGGCACGGATCATTTCTGGCGCCAGCGGCTGACGGCCGTCGCCAATGTTCCGCTGATCCTCTTCTTCGTCATCTTCATGCTCGCCTATGCCGGCGCGCCCTATGCGGATGTGGTTCGCGCGCTGTCGAACCCCTTCGTCGCGGTGGTCATGGGGCTGATGGTGATCTCGGGCGTCATCCACATGAAGCTCGGCATGCAGGTCATCATCGAGGATTACGTGCACGGCGAATTCGGCAAGATCGTTCTCCTGATGCTGAACACGTTCTTTGCGATCCTGATTGCCGGCCTCTGTCTCTTCGCCATTCTGAAAATCGCATTCGTAGGATAAGCTGACATGGCACCGACTTCACCCGCCCAGAATGGCAAAGCCTACAAATATGTCGATCACTCCTACGACGTGATTGTCGTCGGCGCCGGCGGCGCCGGGCTGCGCGCCACGCTCGGCATGGCCGAGCAGGGTTTCCGCACGGCCTGCATCACCAAGGTATTCCCGACCCGCTCGCATACGGTCGCGGCCCAGGGCGGCATCGCCGCCTCGCTGCGCAACATGACGCCGGATAGCTGGCAGTGGCACCTCTACGACACCGTCAAGGGTTCCGACTGGCTCGGCGACGTCGACGCCATGCAGTATCTCACCATGGAAGCGCCGAAGGCGGTCTATGAGCTCGAGCATTACGGCGTGCCGTTCTCGCGCAACGAGGAAGGCAAGATCTATCAGCGCCCGTTCGGCGGCCACATGCAGAATTACGGCGAAGGCCCGCCGGTACAGCGCACCTGCGCCGTTGCCGACCGTACCGGCCACGCCATCCTGCATACGCTCTACGGCCAGTCGCTGCGCAACAATGCCGAGTTCTTCATCGAGTATTTTGCGCTCGACCTGATCATGTCGGAAGACGGCAGCCGCTGCACCGGCGTCATCGCCTGGTGCCTGGATGACGGCACGATCCATCGCTTCGCCGCCAAGATGGTGGTGCTGGCGACCGGCGGCTACGGCCGCGCCTATTTCTCGGCAACGTCAGCCCATACCTGCACCGGCGACGGCGGCGGCATGGTGGCGCGCGCCGGCCTGCCGCTGCAGGACATGGAATTCGTTCAGTTCCATCCGACCGGCATCTACGGTTCGGGCTGTCTGATCACCGAAGGCGCGCGCGGCGAAGGCGGTTACCTCGTCAACTCCGAGGGCGAGCGCTTCATGGAACGTTACGCCCCTTCGGCCAAGGACCTTGCTTCGCGCGACGTCGTTTCGCGCTGCATGACGCTTGAGATCCGCGAGGGCCGCGGTGTCGGCAAGGCGAAGGACCACATCTTCCTGCATCTCGACCATCTCGATCCGGCCGTTCTTCATGAACGCCTGCCGGGGATTTCCGAGAGCGCCAAGATCTTCGCCGGCGTCGACGTCACGCGCGAACCGATCCCGGTTCTGCCGACCGTTCATTACAATATGGGCGGCATTCCCACGAATTATTGGGGCGAAGTGCTGAACGCCGACGGCGCCAATCCGGAACGGATCATCCCCGGCCTGATGGCTGTGGGTGAGGCCGGCTGTGCCTCGGTGCACGGCGCCAACCGTCTCGGCTCCAATTCGCTGATCGACCTCGTGGTCTTCGGCCGGGCCGCTGCGATCCGCGCCGGCGAGGTGATCGACCGCGCCGCGCCGATCCCGCATCTCAACGTCGCAGCCTGCGACAAGATCATGGACCGCTTCGACGGTCTGCGTCACGCCAGCGGCGGCACGCCGACGGCGGAGCTGCGCGAGAAGATGCAGCGCGCCATGCAGGAAGACGCCGCGGTGTTCCGGACGCAGGAATCGCTGGAATCCGGTTGCCGGCGCATCTCGGCAATCTGGGGCGAGATGAAGGACATCAAGGTCACCGACCGCTCGATGATCTGGAACTCGGATCTGGTCGAGACGCTGGAGCTGCAGAACCTGATGGCCAACGCCATCACGACGATCTACGGCGCCGAGGCCCGCAAGGAGAGCCGCGGTTCGCATGCCCGCGAAGATTATACCGAGGGTGCATTCGCTGGCCGCGACGACGTCAACTGGCGCAAGCACACACTCGCCTGGGTGAACGAGGCAGGCGATGTGAAACTCGACTATCGTCCTGTTCACACCGAGCTCATTGCCGAAGGCATCGATCCGCACAAGATCGAGCCGAAGGCTCGCGTGTACTGATCTCAAGAGGAACCGGACATGGTTGAACTCGCTCTCCCCAAGAATTCTCAGATGCGCGAAGGCAAGGTCTGGCCGAAGCCGGCGGGTGCCAAGAACACCCGCGAGTTCCGCGTCTACCGCTGGAGCCCGGACGACGGTCAGAACCCGTCGATCGATACCTTCTATATCGATGTCGACGATTGCGGGCCGATGGTGCTCGACGGTCTGCTCTACATCAAGAACAAGATCGACCCGACGCTGACGCTGCGCCGCTCCTGTCGCGAGGGCATCTGCGGCTCCTGCGCGATGAATATCGACGGCACGAACACGCTCGCCTGCACCAAGGGCCTTGACGATATCAAGGGCGCGGTGAAAATCTATCCGCTGCCGCATCTGCCCGTCGTCAAGGATCTGGTTCCGGACCTCACCAACTTCTATGCCCAGCATCGTTCGATCGAGCCATGGCTGAAGACGGTGTCGCCGGCGCCGGCCAAGGAATGGAAGCAGAGCCACGAGGACCGGCAGAAGCTTGACGGCCTCTATGAATGCATCCTTTGCGCCTGCTGCTCGACCTCCTGTCCGAGCTACTGGTGGAATGGCGACCGCTATCTCGGCCCGGCCGTTCTGCTGCAGGCCTATCGCTGGCTGATCGATTCCCGAGACGAGGCGACCGGCGAGCGCCTCGACAATCTTGAGGATCCGTTCCGCCTCTATCGCTGCCACACGATCATGAACTGCGCGCAGACCTGCCCGAAGGGCCTCAACCCGGCCAAGGCGATCGCCGAAATCAAGAAGATGATGGTCGAGCGCCGGGTTTGATCGGCGTGCAGGCCGATGGCGGAATGACGGCTTCGATCCCGAAGCCGTCACCGAGATCTGCTCGCGGCTCCTCAGTGGTGCGCGGATAGACAGCCGATCGGTGCTGGTGAAATCCTCCTGCAGAACTCTCTGGAGCGGTATTCCGAGACATTGCGCGAGTTCGACAGGGATCCTGACAGAGATGAACGCGCGCAACACCTTGCTGACAAATTCTGTGTGCAGGAAGTTTTGCAGCGGGACAGTTGAACTGTATCGTTTTTCGGTTAGTTGTTGTCACGGGCAATTTATGCAGCACGACTTGATTAACCAAATCGAATTACGATAATCGGACTTGTCTCACGCCCGTTTCTCTACGGCGATAGCCGAATTCAGGAGTATGATGATGCAGTTGCGATATGCGATGACAGGTCTGGTGGTGGTTCTGTCGCTAGCCGGTTGTCAGCGTACGGCATATGATTACAGCTCCAACGCCAGTGCCGGCCCGGCGCCGTTGACGGCGCAGCCGGTGCCCTCGGTGCAGGGCGGGCAGCTTCCGCCGCCGACCGGCGGCTCGCAGTTTCCGGCCGCGCCGACGACAACGGCGCCGATGCCGGGCGCTGAGCCTGGTGCAATGGCCGCGAATGCGCTCGATATCACCAAGGAATCGATGGTCGGAAGCTGGCGCGTCAACGGTAGCTGCGACATGTTCCTGACGCTCACCAATCTCGGCAGCGGTTCGCGCGGCGGAACGCGTGGCTGTGTCGGCGAGCTGACGGCGATGGGCTCCTGGGAGGTCGCCGGCAAGCAGGTGCTGCTCAAGGACCGCTCGGGCAACCAGCTGGGCAGCGTCTACAAGACGGCCGACAACCGCTTCCAGGGACAGACGAGCACAGGCCAGTCGATCAGTCTCAGCCGGTAAATGTTCCGGCGGGTCTCCTGCGATGACTGACAGGCGGATATGCCCTCATGCAACCAATGCCGGATTATGCGCTCAGCGTCTGCGAACAGCTTAAAGCGCTGACCGCATCGGGCGCACTCCAGGTCGATTCCGCCCAGATGGACGTGGCAAAGAGCCTCGACCGGGTGCTTGCCGGCCTGAAGCAGCGGCGGCCGGCGGCAAAATCGAGCGCGCTCGGCTGGCTGTTTGCCGCCAAGAAGAAATCCGCCGACGGCATCAAGGGGCTTTACATCCACGGCAGCGTCGGGCGCGGCAAGACCATGCTGATGGACATGTTTTTCGCGATGGCGCCGTGCAGGAAGAAACGGCGGGCGCATTTCCACGAATTTATGGCGGATGTGCACAACCGCATTGCAGCGCACCGGCTGAAGCTCAAGAACGGCGAGACGAAGCAGGCCGATCCGATGCCGCCGGTCGCCGCAGCGCTTTACGACGAGGCAGAACTGCTCTGCTTCGACGAGTTCACGGTCACCGACATCGCCGACGCGATGATCCTGTCGCGGCTGTTCTCCGAGCTTTTTGCGCGCGGATGCGTGCTGGTCGCGACCTCGAACGTCGAGCCCGACAATCTCTACACGGATGGTCTCAATCGCGGCCTCTTCCTGCCCTTCGTCGCCTTGCTCAAGCAGCATGTCGATGTCGTCAGCCTGGATTCACCGACCGACTACCGGATGGAGAGGCTGAGCAGCCAGCCGGTCTATCTGGTGCCGATCAACGAGCATAACGACATGGCGATGGATGCGTCCTGGACGCAGGCGCTGCATGGGCGCAAGGCGCAGCCGCTGGATATCCCGATGAAGGGGCGCCACATCCATGTGCCGCTCGCCGTCGACCGCATGGCGCGGTTTTCTTTCGCCGATCTTTGCGACAAACCGCTCGGGGCGGTCGACTTCCTGGCCATCGCCGAGCGTTTCGATACGGTCTTCGTCGATCACATTCCCTTGCTCGGGCCGGAAAAGCGGAACCAGATCAAACGGTTCATCATTATGGTCGATACGTTCTACGATCATGCCGTGCGGCTTTACATTTCCGCAGCGGCGATGCCGGAGGAACTGCTGCTGCAACGTCGGGGCACCGAGGGCTTCGAATTCGACCGCACGGCGTCGCGCCTGTTCGAGATGCGCAGTGCGGAATATCTTGCGCTGCACCATGAGAAACGCGCCGCAGAGTAACAATCCGGTGACAGAATACCTTACGTTTACGTAAGATTTTTTGTATCTAAACGATTGAAAACGCTGCATCAAAAATAATGAATTGCCATTTTTTGGCTTTGGGTCTATGCGATTGCGTCATTGGGCGGTGCCTTGCGCGTCCGTTCGACGAATTTGATCGCAAAGGAAACAGCGAAAATGGCGCGTAACAAGATCGCACTCATTGGTTCTGGCATGATTGGTGGCACGCTGGCGCACCTCGCCGGCCTGAAGGAACTGGGCGACATCGTTCTCTTCGACATCGCGGACGGCATTCCCCAGGGCAAGGGTCTCGATATTTCCCAGTCGTCGCCGGTCGAAGGCTTCGACGTCAATCTGACAGGCGCCAGCGACTATTCCGCGATCGAAGGCGCTGACGTCTGCATCGTCACGGCGGGCGTCGCCCGCAAGCCCGGCATGAGCCGCGATGACCTTCTCGGCATCAACCTCAAGGTCATGGAGCAGGTCGGTGCCGGCATCAAGAAATATGCCCCCAACGCCTTCGTGATCTGCATCACCAATCCGCTCGACGCCATGGTCTGGGCGCTGCAGAAGTTTTCCGGCCTTCCTGCCAACAAGGTCGTCGGCATGGCCGGCGTTCTCGACTCCTCGCGCTTTCGCCTCTTCCTCGCCAAGGAATTCAACGTGTCCGTCCAGGACGTCACGGCCTTCGTTCTCGGCGGCCATGGCGACACGATGGTGCCGCTCGCCCGCTATTCGACGGTTGGCGGCATTCCGCTCACCGATCTCGTCACCATGGGCTGGGTCACCAAGGAGCGCCTCGAAGAGATCATCCAGCGCACCCGTGACGGCGGCGCCGAAATCGTTGGCCTGCTGAAGACCGGCTCGGCCTATTACGCCCCGGCCGCCTCGGCGATCGAGATGGCCGAATCCTACCTCAAGGACAAGAAGCGCGTTCTGCCCTGCGCGGCCCACCTCTCCGGTCAGTACGGCGTCAAGGACATGTATGTCGGCGTTCCCACCGTCATCGGCGCCGGCGGCGTCGAGCGCATCATCGAGATCGATCTCAACAAGACCGAGAAGGAAGCCTTCGACAAGTCCGTCGGCGCCGTCGCCGGTCTCTGCGAAGCCTGCATCAACATCGCGCCTGCGCTCAAGTAGTCGATGGGCTGAAGTAATCGAAACAGGGATACACCCATGAACATTCATGAATATCAGGCCAAGGCTCTGCTGAAGGGCTATGGCGCGCCGGTTGCCGAAGGTGTCGCTATTCTCAAGGTTGAAGAAGCAGAGGCTGCCGCCAAGTCGCTTCCCGGTCCGCTTTACGTGGTCAAGAGCCAGATCCATGCCGGCGGCCGCGGCAAGGGCAAGTTCAAGGAACTGTCGCCGGAAGCCAAGGGCGGCGTGCGTCTCGCCAAGTCGATCGACGAAGTGGTCGCCCATGCCAAGGAAATGCTGGGCAACACGCTGGTGACGGCGCAGACCGGCGAAGCCGGCAAGCAGGTCAACCGCCTTTACATCGAAGACGGCGCCGACATCGCTCGCGAACTCTATTGCTCGCTGCTGGTCGACCGCTCGGTCGGTCGCGTGGCTTTCGTGGTCTCCACTGAAGGCGGCATGGACATCGAAGCTGTCGCTCACGACACGCCTGAGAAGATCCAGACGATCGCCATCGATCCGGAAGCCGGCGTGACGGCTGCCGACGTTGCTGCGATCTCCAAGGCTTTTCAGCTCGAGGGTGCTGCCGCCGAAGACGCCAAGACGCTTTTCCCATTGCTCTACAAGGCCTTCGGCGAGAAGGACATGGCTCTGCTGGAGATCAATCCGCTGATCGTCATGAAGGATGGCCACCTGCGCGTCCTCGATGCCAAGATGTCTTTCGATGGCAATGCGCTCTTCCGTCACGACGACGTCAAGACGCTGCGCGACGAGACCGAAGAAGACGCCAAGGAAATCGAGGCCTCGAAGTGGGACCTCGCCTATGTCGCGCTCGACGGCAACATCGGCTGCATGGTCAACGGTGCAGGCCTTGCCATGGCGACGATGGACATCATCAAGCTCTACGGCAAGGAGCCGGCTAACTTCTGCGACGTCGGCGGCGGCGCCGGCAAGGAGAAGGTTGCTGCAGCTTTCAAGATCATCACCGCGGACCCCAAGGTCGAAGGCATTCTCGTCAACATCTTCGGCGGCATCATGAAGTGCGACGTCATTGCCGAGGGTGTCATTGCCGCGGTCAAGGAAGTCGGCCTCAAGGTTCCGCTCGTCGTGCGTCTTGAAGGCACCAATGTCGAGCTCGGCAAGAAGATCCTGAACGAGTCGGGTCTGGCGATCACGGCGGCCGACGACTTGGACGATGCGGCCAAGAAGATCGTCGCGGCGATCAACGGCTAATTTTGAAGGATCTGAAAGAATGTCTATTCTCGTCAATAAAGACACCAAGGTCCTCGTTCAGGGTCTGACCGGCAAGACCGGCACGTTCCACACCGAACAGGCGCTTGCTTACTACGGCACCCAGATGGTCGGCGGTATCCATCCGAAGAAGGGTGGCGAAACCTGGACCGGCGCAAAGGGCGAAAGCCTGCCGATCTTTGCAACCGTTGCCGAGGGCAAGGAAAAGACCGGCGCCAACGCGACCGTCATCTATGTTCCGCCGGCAGGAGCCGCCGATGCGATCATCGAGGCGATCGACGCCGAGATCCCGTTCATCACCTGCATCACCGAAGGCATCCCGGTCATGGACATGGTGCGGGTCAAGGCTCGCCTCGACCGCTCCACGTCGCGCCTGCTCGGTCCGAACTGCCCGGGTATCATGACGCCGGAAGAATGCAAGATCGGCATCATGCCGGGCTCGATCTTCCGCAAGGGTTCGGTCGGTATCGTTTCCCGCTCGGGCACGCTGACCTATGAAGCCGTGTTCCAGACCTCCAATGAAGGTCTCGGCCAGACGACGGCCGTCGGCATCGGCGGCGACCCGGTCAAGGGCACCGAGTTCATCGACGTCCTGGAAATGTTCCTGGCCGATGAAGCGACCCAGTCGATCATTATGATCGGCGAAATTGGTGGTGCGGCTGAAGAAGACGCAGCGCAGTTCCTCAAGGACGAAGCCAAGAAGGGCCGCAAGAAGCCGATGGCTGGCTTCATTGCCGGCCGTACGGCGCCGAAGGGCCGCACCATGGGCCATGCCGGCGCTGTGGTTTCCGGCGGCAAGGGCGATGCGGAATCGAAGATCGCGGCGATGGAATCGGCAGGCATCAAAGTATCGCCCTCTCCGGCCCGCCTCGGCAAGACGCTGGTTGAAGTCCTCAAGGGCTAAGCCACCTATATAGACCGGGCGGAGGAACGGCATCTGCGTCTTCCGCCCGGCCTCGACAACACGAGACTCAGCAGATGCGCCGCGGACAGGCGGCAATCGGAATGCGGCAGCCGGCCATCAAGCCGGCAAATTCATCAAAGTCAGGAGGCGGACGGAAGCGTCCGCATATCACCATGGCACGGCAAGAAGCCAACGAGCAGTTTCAGATCACCTCGTTTCTGGATGGCGCCAACGCTGCCTATATCGAGCAGCTCTACGCGCGGTACGAAGAAGATCCCGCATCGGTCGACGATCAGTGGCGGTCCTTCTTCAAGGCGCTGGAGGAGGATCCCAGCGATGTGAAAAGGGCGGCCAAGGGCGCTTCCTGGCGCAAGAAGAACTGGCCGCTTCAGGCAAGCGGCGATCTGGTATCGGCTCTCGATGGCGACTGGGGCATCGTCGAGAAGGTGATCGAGACCAAGGTCAAGGCCAAGGCCGAAGCTCAGGGCAAGCCTGCTGACAGCACCGAGGTGCTGCAGGCGACGCGCGATTCCGTGCGCGCCATCATGATGATCCGCGCCTACCGCATGCGCGGCCACTTGCACGCCAAGCTCGACCCGCTCGGCATCGCCGCTCCCGTTGACGACTATCACGAGCTCTCGGCGGAGAATTACGGCTTCACGGCTGCCGATTACGACCGTAAGATCTTCATCGACAACGTGCTCGGCCTGGAATACGCGACCATCCGCGAGATGATCGAAATCCTCGAGCGCACCTATTGCTCGACGCTCGGCGTCGAATTCATGCATATCTCCAATCCTGAAGAGAAGGCCTGGATCCAGGAGCGCATCGAAGGACCGGACAAGGGTGTGGCCTTCACGCCGGAAGGCAAGAAGGCGATCCTTGCCAAGCTCGTCGAAGCCGAAGGCTACGAGCAGTTCCTCGACGTCAAGTTCAAGGGCACGAAGCGTTTCGGCCTCGACGGCGGCGAATCGCTGATCCCGGCGCTGGAACAGATCCTCAAGCGTGGCAGCCAGCTCGGCCTCAAGGAGGCCCTGTTCGGCATGGCCCATCGCGGCCGCCTGAACGTGCTCTCCCAGGTCATGGGCAAGCCGCACCGGGCGATCTTCCACGAGTTCAAGGGCGGCTCGGCCGCTCCCGACGAGGTCGAGGGCTCGGGTGACGTCAAGTACCATCTCGGCGCTTCCTCAGACCGCGAATTCGACGGCAATAAGATCCACGTTTCGCTGACGGCGAACCCGTCGCATCTCGAAATCGTCGATCCTGTCGTCATGGGCAAGGCCCGCGCCAAGCAGGACATGAATGCCACGGTCTGGGACGGTGACATCATCCCGCTTTCCGAACGCGCCAAGGTTCTGCCGCTGCTGATCCACGGCGACGCGGCCTTTGCCGGCCAGGGTGTCATTGCCGAAATCCTCGGCCTTTCCGGTCTGCGCGGCCATCGTGTCGCCGGCACCATGCATGTGATCATCAACAACCAGATCGGCTTCACCACGAACCCGGCCTTCTCGCGCTCGTCGCCCTATCCGTCCGACGTCGCCAAGATGATCGAGGCGCCGATCCTGCACGTCAACGGCGACGATCCGGAAGCGGTGGTCTATGGGGCGAAGATCGCCACCGAATTCCGTATGAAGTTCCACAAGCCTGTGGTGCTCGACCTGTTCTGCTATCGCCGCTACGGCCACAATGAAGGCGACGAACCGTCCTTCACGCAGCCGAAGATGTACAAGGTGATCCGCGCCCACAAGACCGTGCTGCAGCTCTACGCGGCCCGTCTCGTCGCCGAGGGCCTGCTCACCGAAGGTGAGGTCGAGAAGATGAAGGCCGATTGGCGCCTCCACCTCGAGCAGGAGTTCGAAGCCGGCCAGCAGTACAAGCCGAACAAGGCCGATTGGCTGGACGGCGAGTGGTCGGGCCTGCGCACGGCCGACAATGCCGACGAGCAGCGCCGCGGCAAGACCGCTGTGCCGATGAAGACGCTGAAGGAGATCGGCCGCAAGCTGTCCGAGATCCCGGCGGGCTTCAATGCGCACCGGACGATCCAGCGCTTCATGGAAAACCGCGCCAATATGATCACCACCGGCGAGGGTATCGACTGGGCGATGGCCGAAGCGCTCTCCTTCGGCGCGCTCTGCGTCGAAGGCAGCAAGATCCGCCTCTCCGGCCAGGATTGCGAACGCGGCACCTTCTCGCAGCGCCACTCGGTTCTCTATGATCAGGAAACCGAAGAACGCTACATCCCGCTCGCCAATCTTTCGCCGACGCAGGGGCGCTACGAAGTCATCAATTCGATGCTTTCGGAAGAGGCCGTGCTCGGTTTCGAATACGGCTATTCGCTTGCCCGCCCGAATGCGCTGACGCTCTGGGAAGCGCAGTTCGGCGATTTCGCCAACGGCGCGCAGGTGGTCTTCGACCAGTTCATCTCGTCGGGCGAACGCAAGTGGCTGCGCATGTCGGGCCTCGTCTGCCTGCTGCCGCATGGCTATGAAGGCCAGGGTCCGGAACATTCCTCGGCCCGCCTCGAGCGTTTCCTGCAGCTTTGCGCCGAAGACAACATGCAGGTCGCCAACGTGACGACGCCGGCGAACTACTTCCACATCCTGCGCCGGCAGCTGAAGCGCGACTTCCGCAAGCCGCTGATCCTGATGACGCCGAAATCGCTGCTGCGCCACAAGCGGGCGGTCTCGACGCTTGCCGAAATGGCCGGCGAATCCGCCTTCCATCGCCTTCTCTGGGACGATGCCGAGGTGATCAAGGACGGCCCGATCAAGCTGCAAAAGGACAACAAGATCCGCCGCGTCGTCATGTGCTCCGGCAAGGTCTATTACGATCTCCTCGAAGAGCGTGAAAAGCGCGGCATCGACGACATCTATCTCTTACGTGTCGAACAGCTCTATCCGTTCCCGGCAAAGGCGCTAATCAACGAGCTGTCGCGCTTCCGCAATGCCGAGATGGTCTGGTGCCAGGAAGAGCCGAAGAACATGGGCGCATGGTCGTTCATCGACCCCTTCCTCGAATGGGTGCTCGCCCATATCGACGCGAAGTACCAGCGCGTCCGTTATACCGGCCGTCCGGCCGCCGCCTCGCCGGCGACGGGCCTGATGTCCAAGCATCTGTCGCAGCTCGCCGCATTCCTCGAGGATGCATTGGGCGGTTAAAACAAGGGGGGCGCAATGGCTTATTTCTTTCTGAGACTGCAGCCGCCGCGCCCCACTTTCCCGCATGACGGGACCGGGGAGGAAATGGCGGCGATGAAACGCCATGCCGAATACTGGCATCGGAACGCTCTTGCGGGATCGGCGATCATCGTCGGCCCCGTCTTCGAGGGTGAAGGCGCCTGGGGCATGGCGATCGTCGAGGTCGAGGATCAGGCGGCGGCGCAGCTTCTTGCCGACGGCGATCCGATCATCGCTTCCGGTTTCGGTTTCCGCTTCGATATCCTGCCGATGCCCTCGATCATCTCGCGGCCGCCCGCCGTCTGAAACGCATAAACGAAAACACACGAAATCAGGATCTGAACAATGGCCACAGAAATCCGCGTTCCAACTCTCGGTGAATCCGTCAGCGAGGCAACCGTCGGCACCTGGTTCAAGAAGGTCGGCGACGCCATCAAGGCCGACGAGCCGATTCTCGAGCTTGAAACCGACAAGGTGACCATCGAAGTTCCAGCACCCGCCTCCGGCACGCTTTCGGAAATCGTCGTTGCCGCCGGCGAGACCGTCGGCCTCGGCGCGCTGCTCGGCCAGATCGCCGAAGGTGCCGCCGCTGCCGCCGCGCCGGCTGCCGCTGCACCGACCGCCGCTCCTGCTGCTCCGGTTCCCGCCCAACCGGCCGCTGCTGCTCCGGCCCAGCCGGCGGTTGCCGCCGCCGCTGCGTCGTCATCGAGCGCCTCCGTCTCCACCATGCCGCCGGCGCCTGCGGCTTCGAAGATGCTTGCCGAAAACAACCTTTCCGCCGATCAGGTCGACGGTAGCGGCAAGCGCGGCCAGGTGCTGAAGGGCGATGTCATCGCCGCCGTCGCCAAGGGCATTTCCGCTCCGGCGGCCGCACCTGCGGCGACGCCTGCCGCCGCGCGCGGCCCGTCGACGGTCGAGGATGCCTCGCGCGAAGAGCGCGTGAAGATGACGCGCCTGCGCCAGACGATCGCCAAGCGCCTCAAGGATGCGCAGAACACCGCCGCCATGCTGACCACCTACAACGAGGTGGACATGAAGGCGGTCATGGACCTGCGCAACAAGTACAAGGACATTTTCGAGAAGAAGCACGGCGTCAAGCTCGGCTTCATGGGCTTCTTCACCAAGGCGGTGACGCATGCGCTGAAGGAATTGCCGGCCGTCAACGCCGAAATTGACGGCACTGACGTCATCTACAAGAACTACTGCCATGTCGGCATGGCCGTCGGCACGGACAAAGGCCTCGTCGTTCCCGTCATCCGCGACGCCGACCAGATGTCGATCGCCGAAATTGAGAAGGAGCTCGGCCGTCTTGCCAAGGCAGCCCGTGATGGCTCGCTCTCTATGGCCGACATGCAGGGCGGCACTTTCACCATCACCAATGGCGGCGTCTACGGTTCGCTGATGTCTTCGCCGATCCTCAACGCACCGCAGTCCGGCATTCTCGGCATGCACAAGATCCAGGAGCGGCCGGTTGCGATCGGCGGCCAGGTCGTCATCCGCCCGATGATGTATCTGGCGCTGTCCTATGATCACCGCATGGTCGACGGCAAGGAAGCGGTCACCTTCCTCGTGCGCGTCAAGGAAAGCCTGGAAGATCCTGAACGTCTGGTTCTCGATCTCTAAGGGAGCGCTTTCGATGCGGAACCGGATCATGCGAGCGGCGCGTCTTCTTCTTTGCGCTGCCGCCGCGCATGTCCCGGTCGCCGCATCGGCTGCCGGCTGGGATATCGGCAAGGCAAGCAGCAATTTCGAGCTGGTGGCGCTTGGTGATGCCGAGCTTTCCGGCCGGTCGATCGGCGTGATCCATATGGGCAATGTCGAGCTGACATCGGGGCGCATCGTTGCAGCCGATCCGCTTGCCCAGCCCGACCGTCCGGCACTCGCAAGAACGGTTGCGCCTGGCGAGTATCCGGTGACGCTCTACCAGGCCTTCGGGCGCATCGCCGCTGCCAGCATGCGGTTTGCCGAGGGCAAGCCGGATCGTTGGGAGCTTGCGGTCCTGCCAGGGCAGGACCTGGCGACGCTGAAGGACGGCGAGATCTTCGGCTACCCCGTCGATGCCGGCCTCGGCTGCTACATGGATGCCGATACGCTTGATTTGATCGGAGAGCGTGAGGCCCAGGTGCAGGTGCAGAAACCGGATTCCGACGTCAACTATTACGACGACGTGCTGGCGTCGGACCTCGACGCCAACAAGGGCATCTATGCGCTGCACCGGCCGGTCGCCGGCAGACGAGGCAATGTCGCGGTGTTCTGGAGCGGCTGGGGCGACGGTTTCTATCCGGTCTTCTGGGGGCTCGACAGGGATGGCCGCGCGCTGGTGCTGCTGACGGATTTCAGCGTTGTCGAGAATGCCGACGGGCGGAAGGAGCCGAAGCTGCAATGAGCGGAAGGACCGGGATCACGACGAGACGGAAAGGCGTGGCTGCAATCGCAGCCGCCGCGTTTTTTGTCGTTCCGGCGTCCACCTTCGGTGCCGCATGCAAGCAGGAACAGGCTGTCTACGCCGATCGCGACGGTGCCTATGAATTGCGCTTTTCACCGCTGAATTCTCCATCGGCTGCCGCCAGCAACCAGTTCAAGGTCAGCGCACTCAAGACACCCGTCGTGATGGAAGGTTATGTCATGCCGTCGGAAGATCCGGTGCGCGCCATCGGCATCCTGATGTTCAACTGTCCCGAGGGTGATGCGACCGGCGCCGATCTCAATGCCTGCACGGTCTGGCAGGGCGCCGTCTATGGCATGGATGCCGAGGGCGAGATGGACAATCTGCAGCCCGAAGGTGCGGCGGCGGCTGAAAAACTCGTGCTTCCCGGCCTTGGTCCTGCCATCCGCGAATCCAGCGCCTGGGGCGAGGGCAAGGCTACGGTGGCACCCTGGGACGTGCTGACATTCAAGGAGTGTGCGACATGAGCGATGCACCTGTTGTTCTCATTACCGGCGGAAGCCGGGGTATCGGCGCCGCGGCTTCACGGCTCGCCGCGCGCCAGGGCTGGCGTGTCGCGGTGAACTACGCCGCCAACCGCCAAGCCGCGGATGCCGTCGTTGCGGCGGTCGTTGGGGATGGCGGCGAGGCCGTGGCGATCCAGGGCGATGTCGGCAAGGCTGCGGATATTGTCTCGATGTTTACGGCAGTCGACCGGCATTTCGGCCGGCTCGACGGGCTCGTCAACAATGCCGGCATCGTCGACTATCCCCAGCGCGTCGACGAGATGTCGGCAGAGCGGATCGAGCGCATGCTGCGCGTCAATGTGACAGGCTCGATACTCTGCGCCGCGGAGGCCATACGCCGCATGTCGAGCCGGCATGGCGGGAAGGGCGGGGCGATCGTCAACATCTCGTCGATGGCGGCGATTCTTGGTTCGGCGACGCAGTATGTCGATTATGCCGCTTCGAAGGCAGCGATCGACACCTTCACCGTCGGGCTGGCACGCGAGGTCGCTGCCGAGGGCATCCGCGTGAATGCGATAAGGCCAGGCGTCATCGAAACCGACCTCCATGCCTCCGGTGGCCTGCCGGATCGGCCGCGCGAGCTGGCGCCGTCGATCCCGATGCAGCGCGCGGGCACGCCCGAGGAGGTGGCGGATGCGATCCTCTATCTTCTTTCACCTTCGGCTTCCTATATAACCGGCGCGATCCTCAATGTGAGCGGCGGCCGCTAGAACGACGGGCGAAAAACAGCATGCAGTATATTCTCGAATTCCTCGGCCTGATGGCCGTCTTTTCGATCTTCATCGTCGTGCCGGGCGCCGATTTCGCCGTTATCCTGCGCCAGAGCATCGTGCATGGGCGACGCGCCGCCATCATGACCGGGCTCGGCATGGGCTTCTCCCTGCTTTTCCATATCAGCTACACCATTCTCGGCCTCGGCCTGATCGTATCGAAATCACTGATGCTGTTTGCCGCCATCAAATGGGCGGGCGTCGCCTATCTGGTCTATCTCGGCATCAAGTCGTTCCGCGAACCGGGATTCAAGGTGCAGGATATCGAGGTGACGGCCGAAGACCGCAAGCCAGTCTCGATGCTGAAGTGCCTGGGCATGGGTTTCATCACCAATGCGCTGAACCCGAAGCCGGTGCTGTTCTTCCTGTCGCTGTTTTCGACGCTCGTGCATCACGACACGCCGGCGCTGATCCAGTTCTCCTATGGCATCGGCATGGCGACGGCGTTGGTCGCCTGGTTTGCCGGCGTCTCCTATTTCTTCACGGTCAAGGCGATCCGTGACCGCTTCATCGCCAGCGGCAAATGGTTCAACCGCATCACCGGAGCGGCACTTGTCGGCTTCGGCTTCCGCCTCGCTTTGTCGCGCGCGGCCGATTAAACGAAAAAATCCAAAGGGAAAGAAGCAATGTCCTACGATGTGATCATTATCGGAACCGGCCCGGGCGGCTATGTCTGCGCCGTCAAGGCGGCCCAGCTTGGCCTCAAGGTCGCCGTCGTCGAAAGGCGGGCGACCTATGGCGGCACCTGCCTGAACGTCGGCTGCATTCCGTCGAAGGCGCTGCTGCATGCCTCCGAAATGTTCCATCAGGCCGGCCACGGGATGAGCGCGCTCGGCATCGACGTCCCGGCGCCGACGCTCAATCTCGGCAACATGATGGCCCACAAGGATGCGACGGTGAAGTCGAATGTCGACGGCGTCGCCTTCCTCTTCAAGAAGAACAAGATCGATGCCTTCCAGGGCACCGGCAAGATCGTCTCGGCCGGCAAGGTTTCCGTCACCGCCGATGACGGCAAGGTGCAGGAGATCGAAGGCAAGAACATTGTCATCGCCACCGGCTCCGACGTCGCCGGCATTCCCGGCGTGCAGGTCGAGATCGATGAAAAGACCATCATCTCGTCCACCGGCGGCATTGCGCTGGAGAAGGTGCCGGAAACGCTGATCGTCGTCGGCGGCGGCGTCATTGGCCTCGAGCTCGGTTCCGTCTGGTCGCGCCTCGGCGCCAAAGTCACCGTCGTCGAATATCTCGACACCATCCTTGGCGGCATGGACGGCGAAGTCTCCAAGCAGTTCCAGCGTATGCTTGCCAAGCAGGGCATCGATTTCAATCTCGGCGCCAAGGTCACCGGCGTCGAAAAGGGCGACAAGGGCGCCAAGGTCACTTTCGAGCCGGTCAAGGGCGGCGACAAGGTGACGCTCGACGCCGAAGTCGTGCTGATCGCCACCGGCCGCAAGCCCTATACGGCGGGTCTCGGCCTCGAAGAGGCCGGTGTTACGCTCGACAATCGCGGCCGTGTCGAGATCGACGGTCACTACAAGACCAATGTCGCCGGCATCTATGCGATCGGCGATGTGGTCAAGGGTCCGATGCTGGCGCACAAGGCGGAAGACGAGGGCGTGGCGCTTGCCGAAATCCTCGCCGGGCAGCATGGCCATGTGAACTACGAGGTCATTCCGAGCGTCGTCTACACCCAGCCGGAAATCGCTTCCGTCGGCAAGACCGAGGAAGAGCTGAAGGCGGCGGGCGTCGCCTACAAGGTCGGCAAGTTCCCATTCACGGCGAACGGCCGGGCGCGTGCGATGCTGGCAACGGACGGCTTCGTCAAGATCCTTGCCGACAAGGAAACCGACCGGGTGCTCGGCGGCCATATCGTCGGCTTCGGCGCCGGCGAGATGATCCACGAGATCGCCGTGCTGATGGAGTTCGGCGGTTCGTCGGAAGATCTCGGCCGTACCTGCCACGCGCATCCGACCATGTCGGAAGCGGTGAAAGAGGCTGCGCTCGCAACCTTCTTCAAGCCGATCCATATGTGACCTTACCTATTCGCAACAACGCATGCAGCCGCTTGCCGTGAGGCAGGCGGCTGTTTTATTGGGTGTGTATCGGCGCTGTTGGAAAGCAGCGTGCTCAGTCGAATGACGACCAGCTGGCCGCCGCGGCCTCAGTTCACCGCCGTCACGGTGAAGCCCTGCTGGCGCAGCAGTTCGATGACGCCGTCCTTGCCGGGCAGATGCAGGGCGCCGACGGCCATGAAGACGTTGCCACCGTCGAGGATCGGCGCGGCGCGCTCGGCCATCACCTTGTTACGGTCAAGGATGACGCGCTGCTCGAAGGCGGCATAATCGCTGTTTTCGCCTTCTTCCTCCGGTGTCACGGTTTTCAACATCGGCATGGTCATGCCGATATCACCGGAGAGGTAGAGGTCGGTCATCGTCTCGACGACATCGCTCATCTTGTCGCCGAGTTCCAGCGTCTCGATCAGCGACTTCAGATGGAATTCGACCGGCAGATCGGCCATGGCCTGGATCTGCTCGGCAAGGGTTTCCAGCCCCTTGACCTGCTTGCCCTGAGCAATGGCATCGGTGGCGATCTTCTGGTCGAGGAACTGCGCGCCTTTTGCCTTGCGGGCGATTTCGCAGGCCGGCAGGGCGACGGCGCTCGAAATCATCCAGGGCCGCATCCGGGAAACGGCGCTGATCGGGATACCGCGCTGCTTGAGGCCGGTTTCGAGACGCTTGTAATCCTCGGGGGAAAGCAGCTTGTCGATCGTCGTGCCGTCGGTGAACATCGTCAGCTCCGGCTTTGCGAGCAGGGCGGCGGTCGCCTTCCGCTCATCGAGGATCTCGTCGGATTCGATGATGATCGTGTCGGCGGCGTCGTGGGCTGCCTGGGCGCGCGGCGGCAAGGCCAGCACGCGCGGATCGGTGACATGCATGCTGCCGAGCAGCCACGAGGGTGCCAATCCCGGCTTCTCGATCTTCCAGAAGATACCCTTGCCGTTCGGCGTGGCGTCGGCTTCCTTCAGCGCCTCTGCGTAGCGGGCAGGGTCGTTCTGCTGCAGCTCGACCATCAGATTGCGGCCGGTGCAGGCGACGTCTTCGGCCGCTGCCGGCCTTGCAGTCAGGAAGGCGGCAAACAGGGCGGCAAGAAGCAGAATGTGAAAGGCTGCGATCAGCCAGAGCAACAGATTGGCCGGCACTGCGAGGTAAGACGTCCGGCGGCCGATTGATGTCGTCATGATGGGTGTTCCGATCACATGCTATAGGCTTCATGCTCTACGCCTGGCTTGCGCATATTCCTTTAAGAGAATGCCTTAACGAGAGCTTAAAGCGCCTCACATTCAATCGCATCCATGCGATGCGCTTTAAGCCTATCGTTTATGCAAGTCGTTGCCCCATAACCGCTGCGCACTTTTGGGCGACATCCATTACGCTCGCGGATGCGCCCGATCATACACCTCGAGCAGCCGCGATGCATCGACGCCGGTATAGACCTGCGTTGTGGAAAGGCTGGCATGGCCGAGCAATTCCTGGATGGTGCGCAGATCACCGCCACCGGCAAGCAGGTGGGTGGCGAAGGAGTGGCGCAGTGCATGCGGTGTCGCCGTCTCCGGCAGACCGAAGGCGCTGCGCATCTTCTGCATCGTGCGCTGGATGATCGCCGCTTGCAGCTTGCCGCCGCGAGCGCCGCGAAACAGCGGTTCTCCGCTTTCGAGATGATATGGGCAGAGCGCTCGGTATCTCTCGACCGCGTCGAAAACCACAGAGAGCAACGGCACCAGCCGCGTCTTGTTGCCCTTGCCGGTGACGCGGAGAGCCGTTGCGCCCTTCTGCAGGTCGGCGGGAGTCAGATCCAGCGCTTCGGAGATGCGCAGGCCGCAGCCGTAGAGCAGCGTCATGACAGCGGCGTCGCGCGCAGCAATCCAGGGCTCGTCATGGAGCTGGGCGTCGTCGCTGACGACGGTGATCGCCTGGGTGTCCGACAGCGGCTTGGGCAGTGATTTCGGTTGTTTCGGGGAGCGCACCGCGCCGGCGCCGGCGGCGTTGACCAAGCCCTTCTTTTCGAGATGGCGCAGCAGCGAGCGAAGACCGGCGAGATTGCGGCCGAGCGATCGGGCGCCGGTGCCCTGTTTGCGCCGGGCCGCCAGGAAGGCGCGGAAATCGGCGGAGCGCAACTCCCTGATATCGCCAAGCGTCACCGGGCCGGCGAGATGGCCGGTCAGAAAGGTCAGGAACTGGCGGGTATCACGCTCGTAAGCGTCGAGCGTGTGCTCGGAAAGACGGCGCTCACTGGCGAGGTTTTCGAGCCACGCGGCCCGTTCCGTCATCAGGCGCTGATCGGCGATAACAAGCAGTTCGTTCACGTTGCGGGCCTTGATTTTGCCTTCAAGTCCGCCAATTTGGAGCAGGAACAGTTATGGAATTGATAATGCCGGCCAAGCCTTTGTCATCCTTCGATCATATTCAACTGCGATAGCTTATACCCCATAGACAGGATCTTTCATGGCACGGCGCGATTCCATGACGGCTTTCGGACAGCTCGCGGAAGCGATCGCTCTCGTTTCACAGGGAAAGCCCGGTCATATCGTCGATACGCTGATTGCTGAACGCGGCCAGAGGATCGTGAAAAATCCGCTTTGGCCGGTCATGCGGCCGTTCCTCTACACGCTGCTGCGCTATAACAAGGCGCTCGAATTCGCCAATGCGGTCGCCAAAATGCCGGGCTTCCAGTCGTTCGAATATCTGAGCGATGTGCTGAAGCTTGACATCGGCATCACCAATGGCGAACGCATTCCTGATACCGGCGGCTTCCTCCTCGTCAGCAACCATCCGACCGGCATCGCCGACGGCGTTGCCGTCTTCGATCTTTTGAAAGCACGACGGCCGGACATGATGTTCTTTGCCAATCGCGATGCCATCCGCGTCAATCCGCGCTTTGCCGAGATGATCATTCCCGTCGAATGGCGGGAGGAGCATAAGAGCAAGCTGAAAGCGCGCGAAACGCTGCAGCTAACCAACCATGCGGTGAAGGAAGGCAAGGCGACAGTGCTCTTTCCCTCAGGCCGCATCGCCTATTGGGCGAACGGCCGGCTGAATGAGCGTCCATGGAAAACCTCGGCTGTCGGCCTGGCGCGCAAATACAATCTGCCGATCCTTCCCGTCCATATGACGGCACGCAATTCCGGCCTGTTCTACTGGCTGGCGAAATGGTCGACGGAGCTTCGCGACATGACCGTGTTCCACGAACTGTTGAACAAGCGCGGCGACCGCTTCGATTTCGTCATCGGCAATCTTATTCCGGCCGAACAGTTGGACGGCGACCTCAACGAGGTGACCAAGGCGCTGGAGAAACATACGGTGCAGGACATGGCTAGAGATGGAGACGCGAGTTTCGTTCCGGTCGGCCTGCCGGCTGCGGCGCCGCGCCGCGAGATTCCGGTTCCTGCAATCTAACCGCCAGGATTGCCATGACGATCGATATCCGCAGGCTCCGCGATCGATTGCCACAGGAGATCGCAGATCTCGAAAGCGAAGCCCGGCGGGAAGGCTATCTCCATCTCACCCGTCTTGTCGACGAATGGTCGACCGGCGACAACAGGTTCGATCGTGACGGCGAAAGGCTGCTTGGCGCCTATGCCGATGAGGTGCTCGCCGGCATCGGCGGCATGACTGTCGAAACGACCATGTCAGGGGTGCTGCGGATGCGGCGTTTCTACATTCGTCCCGCAATGCGCGGACGTGGCATCGGCCGGATGCTTGCTATGGCTCTGCTCGACCATGCGCGTTCCTTCTGCACCGTCGTCTCCGTTCATGCGGGAAACGAGGGTGCGGCGAGGTTCTGGGAGTCGCTCGGGTTTCAGCCTCACGGACGAGATGGACATACCCATCTGCTCGCGCTGCAGCGCCATAGCGATGATCCAGCGGCTTCGGATTTGCGCCAGTGTGTTACGCCCCGATCTCCTTGATGCGGATGGCCTGGCGCGCCAGCAAGCGCTCGACATCGGCAATATCCAGTGTCGAGAGCTTGGCGCCCGGCTTGCGCAGGGTGGCGGACTTGATCACACCGCGCTTGGCAAGCACATATTTGCGCGAGGCAAGGCCGATGCCCTGTTGCTGTTCATAGCGGGCGAGCGGCAGATAGGCATCGAAGATCGCATGGGCGCGATCGGGATTTCCGGCTGCATAGGCCTCGACGACACCAACCATCATCTCGGGATAACAAAAGCCGGTCATGGCGCCATCGGCGCCGCGGCCCATCTCTTCGGGCAGGAAAAGCCCGCCATTGCCGCAGAGGATCGAGATACGCCGCATGGCGCCCTTGTCGCTGGCGGCGCGAAGTGCTGAGATTTTCGACAGCCCCGGCCAATCTTCATGTTTGAGCATGACGCAGTTCGGCACCTCGTTGACGATGCGCTCGATGACTTTGGGCGCGATCGTCACATTGGTGGTGAGCGGATAATCCTGCAGCACGAAGGGCGTATCGCCGAGGGCCTCGCCGACCGACTGGTAGAAGGCGAAAGCCTGATCGTCGGTCTTGACGGTCCAGGGTGGCGCGACCATGACGCCGGCGGCACCCCCGCCCATGACGGCTTCGGCGAGTTCGCTCATCGGCGCAAGCCCAGGCGCCGACACGCCGACGACGACGGGAAGGCGCCCGTCGAGGCGCTTCAGCACGCGCTCGACCACGATTCGCGATTCTTCGGCCGTCAGCTTCGGCGCCTCGCCCAGTTGGCCGAGCACGGTCAGGCCGGTAACGCCGGCGCCTTCATAGAAATCGACCATGCTGTCGATGCTGGCGAGATCGAGCGCGCCGTCATCGGTGAACGGGGTTACGGCGATCACATAGACGCCCTTGGCATCTTCAGTCAGTCTGGCCATTGGTGCTCTCCAATTCAGCGGCCGAAGAACAGCGCTTCGGCATTTCGAACAAAAATTTTTTCAGCAATCGCGGGTTCGCCGATGGCGGCCTGCATGGTCTCTACCAGCTCAGCGTCATCGGGCATGCCGTCCCACAATTCGGTGTGCGGCCAATCGCTGCCCCAGAGCAGCCTTTCCGCATGGCCGGCGGCAAGGGCGCTGCCGACCTCGGTGAAACCGTCGTAATTCACATCCTTCGTCAGACGATAGGGCGCGGTTACTTTGACGTAGGCCTCGGCTCTGTCCATCAGTCTTTTCAGCGCATCGACATGCAATGATCTCGTCTCTCTGGCAAGCGGAATGAAGCCGAGATGGTCGATGACGATGGGCAGGCGGATGCCGGACAGCGTTGCCGCAATATCGGGAAGTTGTTCGGGATTGATCTGCAACTGCAGCGACCAGCCGAGAGGGGCAATGCTTTGCGCCAATGTCCTGGCGGCGGCGAGCGGGAGGCCGCCCTTGTTGCGCGTATTGATCCGCACGCCGCGCACGCCGAGCCGGTCAAGCCGCTCTATCTCGGTCTCTGTGGTTTCGGGATCGATGACGACGATGCCACGCAGACGATCTGGATAGGCGGCAAGCGCCTCGAGCAGCACCCTGTTGTCGAGGCCATAGACGCTTGGCTGCACCAATACGCCCTTGGCGATGCCAAGGCTGCCGGAGAATTCGATCCAGTCGGAAATCGTCGCGATGTCAGGCGTGTAGCTGCGTGGGGTGTTGAGCGGAGCGCCGGCGCGAAAGACGTGGAAATGCGTATCGACCGTGCCTTGCGGCAGTGCCGCACGCGGCAGCCGCGTCAGCGACCGACGGGGCAGGCAAAGCGGTGCCTCCATATCAGCGGCGCTCATCGCGCGTCGAGCTCCTCGCTTTGCAGGAAGTCGAAGTCGGCGCCTTCGTCGGCCTGGAGCACGCGCTCCTGATAGAGCTTCGCATAGCCGCGCGACGGGGCCGGGGAAGGCCGGTTGACGACATCAAGCATGCGGCGATCGAATTCCGCCTGGTCGATATCGAGATCGATACGCCGGCCCTCGACGTCGAGGCGAATGCGATCGCCGGTGCGTACGATCGCCAGCGGGCCTCCATCGGCAGCCTCAGGCGCGATATGGAGAATGATCGTGCCGAAGGCCGTGCCGCTCATGCGGGCATCGGAAATCCGCACCATGTCCTTCACACCCTGCCGCGCGAGCTTGCGGGGGATGGGTAGATAGCCGGCTTCCGGCATGCCGGGCGCACCCTTTGGTCCGGCATTGCGCAGAACCAGAACGTTATCGGCATGGACGTCGAGATCGTCGCTGTCGATGCGCAGCGTCATATCCTCGACGGAATCGAAGACGACGGCGCGGCCGATATGCTGCAGCAGATCCTTGGAGGCAGCGGATTGTTTGATGACGGCGCCGCGCGGCGCAAGATTGCCGTGCAGGACGGCGATCGTCCCGATCGGCTTTAGCGGTTTCTCGACGGTGCGGATGATGGTCTGGCCCGGCTCGTCAACGACATCGTCGATGATCTCGCCGATCGTTCTGCCGTAGACCGTCGGAGCGTTGCCGTCGATTTCATGGCGCACCGCCTTCAACAGAGCCGGGACGCCGCCCGCCTCGTGGAACTGCTCCATATAATGCTGGCCGGAGGGCTGCAGGTCGACGAGCAGGGGAATGCTCCGGCCCAGCCGGTCGAGTTCGGCCATGTCGAGGCGTAGGCCGAGGCGGCCGGTGATTGCGGCAAGATGGACGACGGCATTGGTCGACCCGCCCATTGCCTGCAGCGCGACGAGACCGTTGCGGATTGCCTGCGGCGTCAGAATATCGCGCACGGTTGGGGCAGCCTCATCCATGGCGAGACGCGCGGCCACACGCCCCGTCTCCTCGGCGAGGCGGACCCGTTCGGATTCGACGGCGGGCGCCGAACCGGCGCGAGGGAGGCAGAGACCCATGACTTCGGTCAGGTTCGCCATGGTGCTCGCCGTGCCCATCACCGTGCAGGTGCCGATCGAGCTGGCCAGCTTGTTGTTGACCTCGGCGATCTCGGCCTCGTCGATCTCTCCGGCGCGGAAGCGTCCCCAGAAACGGCGACAATCCGTGCAGGCGCCAAGCCGTTCGCCCTTGTGGTGGCCGACGGCCATCGGGCCGGTCGGCAGGAAGATCGCCGGTATCTCGCTGCTGGCGGCCGCCATGATCTGGGCCGGCAGGGTCTTGTCGCAGCCGCCGATCAGGACGACGGCATCCATCGGCTGGGCGCGGATCATCTCTTCCGTTTCCATCGCCATCAGATTGCGCAGATACATCGAGGTCGGCGAGGCAAAGCTCTCGTGGATCGAGATCGTCGGAAACACCATGGGCATCGCACCCGCCAGCATCACGCCGCGCTTGGTTGCCTCGATGAGTTGCGGCACATTGCCGTGACAGGGATTGAAATCGCTGTAGGTATTGGCGATGCCGACGATCGGACGGTCGAGCGCATCGTCCGAATAACCCATGGCCTTGATGAATGCTTTGCGCAGGAAAAGGGAGAATCCCTGATCGCCATAACTCGTCAGCTTGCGGCGAAGACCGTTCGACAAACCTGTTCCTCCCTCGCCAAATTGATCCATGGCCGTGACGTCAGGGTAGAGGGATACGGATGATTGTCAATAAATAAGATGGCTCCACTGTATCGTATTTTTGGATTTCTTCGGCGATCACCATAAAATACAATGGTAATCTCCGAAATTGGCGCTTTCGTTCGGCAATCAAATGATTGGCTTTTGCGAAGAAGCGGGATAGATTATTGATAAAATGGGATTGAATACAGAGGAAGCGTAATGATGGGAACGGAACGACGGCGTATCGGCATTGTCGGTGCCGGCTGGGTCAGTGCCTACCATCTGCCTGCATGGATGCGGCAATCGGAAAGAGCCGAGGTCGTGGCGATTGCCGACCCGTCGCCAAGCGCCATCGAAGCCCGGCTTGCCGCCTTCGATATCGCGCGCAACTATACGAGCGTGCAGGCGATGCTGGATGCCGAGCAGCTCGATGCCGTTGATATCTGCGCGCCGCGGGAATTCCATGTCGAACTGGTCCGGCTGGCGGCGGCAAAAGGGCTCAACATCATCTGCCAGAAGCCGCTCGCACCCTCCTACGGCGAGGCGGTCGACCTGCTGGCAAGCCTTTCCGGCAGGGGCAGGCTGATGATCCACGAGAACTGGCGGTTTCGCGCCTATTATCGACGGCTGAAGGCGTGGCTCGACGAGGGACTCGCCGGCGAGATCCGCCATGTGCAGTTCGAATTCCTGTCCAGCGGCATGATCGCGGATTCGGAGGGAAGAAGGCCGGCGCTGATACGCCAGCCGTTCTTCCGGACGCAGGAGCGGCTGCTGGTCATGGAGGTCATGATCCATCATCTCGATACGCTGAGATATCTTCTGGGCGAGATGGAGGTGGTCAGCGCGCGGCTTGAGAGGAGCAATCGCGATATCGTCGCGGAGGATGTCGCAAGCGTCGTCCTGCGCCGGCTTAGCGACGGCGTTCTCGTCACCATCAATGCCAATCTCGCCGTGCATGGCGCGCCGCCGGCGCCGCGCGATCACCTCCGCATCTTCGGGGCGCGCGGCACGCTCGAACTTAACGGCAATCTGCTCTCGGCCGAGGGTGCGCAGCAGCGCCGGGAAAGCTTCGATCCTGACGAGACCTACCAGGGCGCCTATGACGCGACCATTGCGCATTTCCTTGACAGCCTCGATGGAAAGGTCGCGATGGAGACATCGCCGGGCGATAACATCAAGACGCTTGCGCTTGTCGAGGATATCTATCGCCTGAGCCGGTTCGACCCGGGACGCAATCCACTGTAACATGGCCCGCCGCCGTCAGAGGAGATGACATTGCAGACGCTCAACGAAAGCCGCGAAGACGGCATCGAGCATGATGATCTAAGTATTGCCCGCGCGCTGGAGGAAGACATTATTTTCGGGCGGCTTGCGCCCGGAACCCGCCTGACCGAAGACACGCTCCTTGCCCGCTTTCATGTCACGCGCCATTTCGCCCGGCAGGCGATCGTGCAACTCGAGACGATGGGCATCGTCGTTCGGGAGCGCAACAAGGGGGCGACAGTCCGTTCGCTGACTGCTCGCCAGGTTCAGGAAATCTACGATGTGCGTGAGTTGCTGCAACGGCAGGCGGCGCTGTGGATAAAGCTGCCGGCACCCGAGGCATTGATCGAGGAACTGCTGGCGCTGCACGAGGAGCATGGCCGGCACATCGAATCCGGCTATCTCAGGGGAGTGCACGAGGCCAATGACAAGTTCCACCTGACGCTCTTCGGCGCCTGCGGCAATGCCCATCTGGTGCAATCGATCGAGCTCTATATGCGGCTCAGCCTGCCGGTTCGCGCCAATTCAATGTCGAGCAAGGAGTCGCTGCGCATCTCGCATGAGCACCACCGGCTGATGATCGAGATGCTGCGTGGTGGGGATAACTGGGTTCTGGCCCAGCTCTGCGTCGACCATTTGCAGCCGAGCAAGAAACGTTATCTTGCCTATGTCAGCGAGAATTGACCGGGTCGTTTGAAAGGGAGCGCAAACTTTCGATTGCGCTCCCTTCGCCTACCGGCTCACCAATCGAGGCGCAGGAGAGACACGCCTTGACGCGGTAGGGAGACCTTGAGGGCGATCTTGCCGTCATCAACCTTGACCGACGTCTCACCGTCGATCTCGGCGAGCTTTCCCGAGGCTTCCAGTCTGGCATAGTCTTCGCCGGCCGGATTCTGCGGCTTGCCCATCGCTTTCCAGACGCCGAAGGCGTTGGAATGCTCCTCGTCCATCCTGAAATGCTTGAGCGAGGCGGACTTGTCGCCCCAGCCGTCGAGATTGACCGTGATATTGGCGGACGGCCCGGCTTCATCATCGTCGTGGTAGTGCCAGACGAGAATGGAAACACCCTTGTCGTCGCGGGTTGCCACGACGTTGACATCGGGCTTGCCGCGAACGCCATGGCTCATGATATCTTCGATGTCGCGGCGATAATCGCTTTCCGATTCCAGCCATTCGCCGCCGAGTTTGCCGAGCATGCGGAAGCCGTTGAGAACAGCCTTGTCGACGCCGTTAGTAGCAAGATCGCGGAAGCCGTCGAAATAGGGCTGGTCGTCGAAGAGAAAGGCCCAGGTCACCGCGCCTTCGATGTGGATGTTGGCGCGTCTTGCAAGCTCATAAGTGCGGATCATGCTCTCGACGACATAGACGCCGTAGAGCGGGCCGTTGCGATAGCCGTTCTGGGGATGAACGCGTGCGGAGCAGGCTGCACAGCCTTCCGGATCGGATTCGCCGATCACCACGGGCAGGTGCCGGAGTTCCGGAAACTCATTGATGATGGCAAGGTTCGTCTCGATGTCGCGGAGCTGCTTGTGCAGGCCCATCCGCACATGACCCTCGTAGATCACAGGATTGCCCTTGGCGTGGAAGGCGAGGAAATCGATCGGCGACTTGTTGTCGACCACGTGCTTGAGGAAGGCGCGCAGAAAGGTCTGGGCTTTTTCGTTGGCAAAGGCGCCGCAGGTGTGCGGCCCGCCGACGCGGGCATTCGGAAGCGCGCGTTTCAAGGCCTTGGCGCTGACGTCATACATTTCGCAGAACTGCGGGATGGTGCCGGTCCAGTAGTGACCGTCCGGCTCGTTCCAGACTTCCCACGGCCAGCTTGAAACGACGTCCTTGCCATATCTTTCGGCCAGATGGCGCGCCCATGCTTCGATCAGGTCGCCCCATTTCTTCAGGTCGTTTGGCGGGGCCGTCCAGCCGGTGGTGATCGTTGCGTATTTGTCGGCCGGCTCCCATTGGTGGCGATAGGGACCGTCGAAATCGGAGAGCGCTTCGGGCGTGAAGCCGATCTGGATGAGCGGAATGTTGCCGGCTTCGACATAGGTGTCGAAGATCTTGTCGATGACCGTCCAATCATAGACCGGATTGCCGTTCGCATCCTCGGTATAGGCATTGGTCGAACCCCATTTGAGGGCAGGCAGGCCATCGCCGCTGGTCAGAAGATTGTGCGCGCGGATGCGGGGTGGCTCGGGGCTGAGTTCTGTCAGTTCCTTGAGCAGCTTCCTGCCATGCGGGGAGTAAGTGTAGTTCGGCTCGTCGTATCCGAACCAGTTCCACAAGGGTTCGTATTTGCCGGTCGGCCGGTTGGCGTGAACGGAGATTGTCACGTCATAGGGGCTGCTCATCCTGGTGTCCTCTTGAACGGTCATGCCAAAGCCTCCTCCCGAAAGCAGGCGACCTGTCTGGTGATGAAGTGCGGCCTCTTGGGAGGGGCGCCGCGCTCGCCGCAAAAGCTAAGCGAAATGCTCACTTTGTCAATAATATAAAAAAGCAGATCGTCGCCACGCGGCAAAAACACCTGAAAATGCGCTATTTTTTATGGCCGGCAAAATTATCAGTTGCCGTTTCTCAAAAAATTGTCGATAACTATGGCGTGAGTTCGCCCACCGCCGAGGAGTGCATGTGTCCCTGCGGCATGTGCAGGCAGGGTTCGCTGGACGCTATCGTCAATTGATTACGGGAAGCGCTCGCCGTGGCGAGTTGAGGAGGAGGAACATCCGATGAAGTTCCGTAAATATGCAGCCATTGCCTTATTGTCTCTCATGGCCCTTCCGGCATCTGCGCAGGATTTCATTGCCGGCATACCGCGCAACGAAACGCTGATCATTCAGGGCACGCCGCAGCAGAATGCCGACTGGTTCAACGTCTGGGCTCCGGGCGGCGGGGCGGCGGCAAACCTCAACGGCCTGCAGCAGCTGACCACCGATACGCTGTGGTTCATCAATCCCGAGGGCGGCAAGGATGCCTGGCAGAATGCGCTGGCCAGCGAACCGCCGAGCTACAATGCCGATTTCACCGAGATGACGGTGAAATTGCGCAAGGGCATCTTCTGGAGCGACGGCGTCGAATTCACCAGCGACGACGTGGTCTATACCGTGCAGACGCAGATCGACCATCCCGGCATGGCCTGGAGCGCGCCCTTCACCGTCAATGTCGCGAGCATGGAAAATCCGGATCCGCAGACCGTCGTCTTTCATCTGAAAAAGCCGAACTCGCGCTTCCACACGCTTTTCACGGTGCGCTGGAATGCCGCCTGGATCATGCCGAAGCACGTCTTCGAGAAGGCCGCAGATCCGCTGTCGTTCAATAATAATCCGCCGGTTTCGCTCGGGCCCTACCAGCTGCAGAGCTATGACAAGGGCGGCAACTGGACGATCTGGAAGCTGCGTGACGACTGGCAGCGCACGTCGATCGGCCTGGCTGCGGCACAACCGCCCGAGGTCAAATACGTCGTCTATCGGGCCGCCGGCAATCCAGAAGCGCGCGTCATCGAACAGCGCAACCACAATCTCGACGTCATCAACGACATGGCGCCCGAGGGCATGTTCTCGATCATGCGCGACAGCAAGAGCACGGCCTCCTGGCTAAAGGGCTTTCCTTTCGCGCATCCGGACCCGACGCTGCCTTCCGTTCTCTTCAATACGAAGAAGGCGCCCTTCGACAACAAGGACGTGCGCTGGGCTCTCGCGTTGCTGATCGATATCCGCGAAGTGGCGCTCGGTTCCTACCGAGGCGCGGCCAATATCGCCGCCCTTGCCACGCCGCCGACGGGTTCTGCCCCCGACGATTATTACGCACCGATGCAGGACTGGCTGACGAATTTCGAGCTCGACACCGGGTCTCGCAAGATCAAGCCCTACGATCCGAACATCTCGGCGCAGATCGCCAATATGGTGCGTAGTCAATGGGCCGATCAGATCCCGACCGATCCGGCCAAGCTGCAGCGCACATTCGGCTTCGGCTGGTGGAAGAAGGACGTTCAGGCTGCAACCGAGCTGCTGCAGAAGGCAGGCTTCAAGAAAAGCGGCCGCCAGTGGGTGAAGCCTGACGGCACGCCCTTTACGATCCGGCTGCAGGTGGAAGGCGATGCCATCCCGACGCTTGCCCGCGCCGGCACGGTGATCGCCCAGCAATGGACGCAAGCCGGCATCGCCACCAAGGTCGATGTCGCCGGCCCGACCAATGGCCAACGCCTCGGCACCGGCGATTTCGAGACCGCCATCTACTGGAGCATCGAGACTTGGGGCGGTCATCCCGACCTCTCCTTCTTCCTCGACAGCTATCATTCGGAGTTCATCAAGCCGGTCGGGCAGATCCAGCCGCCGCGCAATCTTCAACGCTGGCAGGATCCGCGTCTCGACCAGCTGATCGAGAAGAACCGATCGATCGCCTTCGATTCGCCGGATGTCGCCAAGCTCGGCCAGGACTTCCTGAAGCTTGCCGTCGAGGAAATGCCGATGATCCCGCTGATGGCCTACAACAAGTTCGCGCCGCTCGATACGACCTATTGGACCAACTATCCGAGCGCGGACAACCCCTATTCGGCCTCGGGTCCGAACTGGTCGAACATCCGCTACATGGTGGTCGGGCTGAAGGCCAATCCGGATGCGCCGAAGCCTTGATCGAGGCACAACAAAGGAAACAGCCGGCCGCCGGCTGTTTCCTTTCTGCTATTGAAGGGTCGATGTCATGAACGGCTTTCTGATCTATGCGGCAAAACGCTTTCTGCAATTTCTCTTCGTGGTCTTCACCGGCATCACGCTGGCCTTCCTGATCGCGCATTTTTCGCCGGTCGATCCGATCGAGCAGACCGTATCGCTGTTGACGAGCTTCGGCTCCACCGATCCACAGGCCGTCGAAATCCTTCGCGAATCGCTGCGCGAGCTCTACGGTACCGGCGGACCGCTGCTGGAGCAGTATTTCACCTTCTGGGGCCGCGTCCTGACCGGCGATTTCGGCCCGTCGCTTTCCTCTTTCCCGACCCCCGTGATGACCGTTATCGGCCGTGCACTGCCCTGGACCGTCGGGCTTCTGACGCTTGCAACGATCATTTCCTGGATCATCGGGAATTTTCTCGGCGCGCTTGCCGGCTATTTCCGCAGCAGCAAGCTGCTGAAGGTTGCCGGCATCGTCATCATGGCGCTGCAGCCGATCCCGACCTACATCATCGGTCTCAGCCTGGTGATCCTCTTCGGTTTCATCTGGCCGATCCTGCCAATCAGCGACGGCGCCCAGGTCAATCTCGCGCCGGCCTTCAACTGGGCCTTCATCAGCTCGGTGATCGAACACGGCATCCTGCCGGCCCTGACCCTCGTGCTCGTCGGCATCGGCGGCTGGTTCATCTCGATGCGCTCGCTGGTTTCCAACATCGTCACCGACGACCACGTCGTCTATGCCGAACTTGGCGGCGTGCGCTCGCGCAGCATCTTTTCGCAATATGTGGCGCGCAACGCCATGCTGCCGCAAGTCACCGGCCTGGCACTCAGTCTCGGCAACGTCTTCGGCGGCGCCGTCATCGTCGAATTCGTCTTCAATTATCCGGGGATCGGCAAGCTTCTGATCTCCGGCATCTATTCCGGCGACTACAGCCTCGTGCTCGGTGTCACCACCATCGCCATCATCGCGGTTGCCGCCGCGGTCTTCGTGATCGACATCATCTATCCGCTGATCGATCCGCGCGTGAAACTGGGGTAATCCGTGATGTTCAAAGTCCTCAGAGACCTGCTGCGCTACAACAAGGAGTTCCTGCTCGGAACCGTCCTGATCTCTATCATCCTGGCGCTGATCGTGGCGTCGTTCTTCTCGCCCTATGACGAGAATGCCATCTATGTCGTCGCGCCCGACATGCCGCCTTCGGCCGAATTCTGGCTCGGCACCACCTCGCGCGGCCAGGAGGTTTTCTGGCAGATCGCCGCCTCGATGCGCAACACGCTGTTCTTCGGCATCATCGTCGCCTTCGTCAGCCGCATCATCGCCATCGCCGTCGGGCTGATCTCCGGCTATATCGGTGGGCGAACCGACCAGATCATCATGGCGGTCAACGATACGCTCGGCGCACTGCCGAACATTCCGATCCTGCTGCTTCTGGTCTTCGTGCTCCGCGACCAGATGACGTGGTTCATGCTGGCGATCACCGCAGCATTGCTCGGATGGACGCACGACAGCCGCCTGATCCGTTCCGTCGCCCTGTCTCTGCGTCAGCGGGAATTCACCCGGCACGCGGTCTTCTCGGGCATGCGCACACCGCAGATCCTCATCCGCGAACACCTGCCCTATGTCATGCCGATCGTCTTCTTCACGACGATGAACAACATGATCTGGGCGATCGGTCTCGAGGTGACGCTCTCGGTGCTCGGATTTTCCGACATCAACCGGCCGACGATCGGCGGCATGATCTACTGGGCCAATGCGCATTCCGCGATGGTATCGGGCATATGGTGGTGGGTCGCCTTTCCGATGCTCTTCGTCGTCATCCTGTTCCTCGGCCTGTTCATGCTGGCCATGTCGGTCAACGAATATATCGACCCGCGTTCGCGGCTCGCCCGCATGGGAGCTTGAGGAGATGCAGAACCTGATGAGGACGCAGCCTTTGACCCTTGCTGAAAACGCCATGGACGCACTGACGATCGACGGGCTGAAATGCTATTACGTCAACGATTATTTCGGTGTGCGGCGGGAAATCCGCGCAGTCGACGATATCAGCCTGACCATCCGCAAGAACGAGATCTACGGCATTGCCGGCGAATCCTCGAGCGGCAAGACATCGTTGATCAAGACGCTGGCCGGCGCCATCCGCCCGCCGATGCGCGTCGTCGGCGGGACGGTGAAATTCAATTTTGCCGACGGGCCGATCGATGTCTATGGCGAACCGGCGAAGATGAAGGCGGCACGCTGGCGTCACCTTTCCTACATTATGCAGGGCTCGATGAACGTGCTGAACCCGGTCAGAAGGGTCAAACACGCCTTCACCGATTTCGCCTCCCGCCATATGAACCTCGATCCCGCCGCCTTCCGCGCGCGCGTCGAGGCGCATCTTGCCAGGCTGCATCTCGATCCTCATGTGCTCGAGGCCTTTCCGCATCAGCTTTCAGGCGGCATGCGCCAGCGCCTGACCATTGCTCTCGCCACTGTCTGCGAGCCGGAATTCATCATCGCCGACGAGCCGACGACGGCGCTCGACGTGCTCGTGCAGCAGGACGTGTTGGCGCTGATCAAGGAAGTGCAGGCCCGCTTGCAGTCCTCGGTCATCTTCGTGACCCACGACATGTCCGTGCATGCCGCCATCACCGACCGGTTGGCCATCATGTATGCGGGACGGCTGGCGGAGGAGGGGCCGACGCAGGCGATCTTCGACAATCCCCAGCATCCCTATACCGTTCACCTGATCGGCAGCCTGCCACGCATCGGTGATGTCTCGACGCGAAAGAGCCTTAAGGGCAAGCCGCCGGCACTTTCGGATCCGCCTTCGGGATGCCGTTTCCATCCGCGCTGTCCGATCGCGATCGACAAATGCGCACGTGAAGTGCCGGCCATGCTGCCGAGCGCGACGGGAGGGCGGGTCGCATGCTTCCGTGCCGGGGAGTACCAGATCCAATGAGCAGCAATCTCCTCGAACTCGACCATGTGACCAAGCTCTTTCCGATCGGCGGTTTCTTCTCGCGCGAAAAGATGAAGGCGGTCGACGATGTCAGCTTCGCGCTCAGCGCCGACAAGCCCGAGATATTCACGATCGTCGGCGAATCCGGCTCCGGAAAATCGACGCTGGCGAAGATGATCCTCGGCAGCGAAAAGGCCGATCGGGGCAGTATTCATTTCGACGGCACGGATGTGAAGGCGGTCCGGTCCCGCAGGGATCGCGAGGCTTTCATGGCCAAGGTCCAGCCGGTCTTCCAAAATCCGTTCGAGGCCTTCAATCCGCTGACCCGGATCGACGAGTATCTGCTGGCCACCGCCCATCGCTTCAAAGGAGCAAATAGCCGCGCCGAGAAAGAGGCGCTTGCCGACTTTGCCCTCCAACGCGTCGGCCTGTCGATGGCGGAGATAAAGGGCCGCTTCTCGCACGAGCTTTCAGGCGGCCAATTGCAGCGCATCGCGGTCGCCCGTGCGCTGATACCCGAGCCGAAGCTGATCGTGGCGGACGAGCCGGTCTCGATGGTCGACGCATCGCTTCGCATGTCGATCGTCAATCTCTTCCGCGATCTGCGTGATGCTCTCAACGTCTCGATCGTCTACATCACCCATGACCTTGCGACGGCCTATTACATTTCCGACCGTGTGGTGATCATGCGCAAGGGCGTGGTGGTGGAAAGCGGCGATGCCAGGGACGTGCTGGAAAATCCGAAACACGCCTATTCGATCGCCTTGAAGAACGCGGTCCTGCCGCCCAATCCGCGTGAGGCATCGGCGATCCTGCGCCTGCGGCAGCGCGCTGCCGAGACAAATGAAGCCACTTCCGGCAGTGGCGACCGCCTTGCCAGGTGAAGCGCAGTTTCTGAGCTTCACGGTTTAAATCGTCGCGACGACCCGGAACGCGTCGCTCCGTCTTTGCGGTTCCAATTCCATCGATTTGCGGGCATGGTCTCGCGCGATGAGCACAGATTCGTCCGATCTCTTTGGCGCGCTTTTCGAGGCACCGCCCGCGAACCGAACGGTTCCCGTGCTGGTGCCGATGCCGGCGCCGAAACCCTATTCCTATTCGGTGCCGGATGGCATGGCGGTCGAGCCCGGTTCGGTCGTGCAGGTGCCGCTTGGCCCGCGGCAGGTGATCGGCGTCGTCTGGGACGGCGGCGAAGACGGCGTCGATCCGAAGAAGCTTCGGCCGATCAGCCATGTCTTCGACTGCCCGCCGCTTTCCAGGGAGATGCGGGACTTCATCGATTGGGTGGCGACCTATACGCTCTCGCCGCCCGGCCTCGTCGCGCGCATGGCGCTCCGGGCGCCGAACGCCTTCGAGCCGGAACCGATGGTGGAGGGGCTGAAGCTCGTCGGCGGCGAACCGGAGCGGATGACGCCGGCGCGCGCCCGGGTGCTCGATACGGCCTCCGACGGCTTTTCCTGGACACGCAGCGGCCTTGCGCATGCGGCGGGTGTCTCGACGAGTGTCGTAGACGGGCTGATCACGCTCGGCATCTTCGAGACTGTATTCCTGCCGCCGCCGCCGGTTGTCGCGATGCCGGATCCGGATTTTGCCGCAGCACGTCTCGAAGGGCCGCAGAAGCAGGCGGCCGAAGAGATCGTTTCCGATGTCCGCAAGGGCGAATTTTCGGTGTCGCTGATCGACGGGGTAACCGGCTCCGGCAAGACGGAGGTCTATTTCGAGGCGATTGCCGAGACGCTGAAACGCGGCAAGCAGGTGCTGATCCTGCTGCCGGAGATCGCGCTGACGGCCAGTTTCATGGAGCGTTTCCAGGACCGCTTCGGGGCAAAGCCGGCCGAATGGCATTCCGATCTTGCGCCGCGCATGCGCGAAAAGGTCTGGCGCCAGGCGGTGACCGGCGAAGTGCGGGTGGTGGCCGGCGCTCGCTCGGCGCTCTTCCTGCCCTTCGAGGATCTCGGCCTGATCATCGTCGACGAGGAACACGATCCCGCCTACAAGCAGGAGGATCGCGTGTTCTACAATGCTCGCGACATGGCCGTCGTGCGCGGCCGCATCGGTGATTTTTCCGTTATTCTGGTGTCGGCGACGCCGTCGGTCGAAAGCCAGGTCAACGGCCAGAGCGGACGCTACAGCACCGTCCACCTGCCGACGCGTTTCGGCGATGCGGCGATGCCGGACCTGCATCTGGTCGATATGCGCAGGCATGCGCCGGAGCGGGGCGGCTTCCTGTCGCCTGTGCTGATCCGGGCGATCGGCAAGACGGTGGAGAAGCGCGAACAGGCGCTGCTGTTTCTCAACCGGCGCGGTTATGCGCCGCTGACGCTCTGCCGGGTCTGCGGCCACCGGTTCCAATGCCCGCAATGTTCGAGCTGGCTGGTGGAGCATCGTTTCCGCAAGCAGCTGCAATGCCATCAATGCGGCCATGCCGAGCGCACGCCGGAGGCATGCCCGGAATGCGGCACGCTCGACCATCTCGTCGCCTGCGGGCCAGGCGTCGAGCGCATCGCCGAGGAGGTGGAACGGCATTTCCCGGAGGCGCGAACGATCGTTCTCTCTTCCGATATCATGGGCGGGGTGAAGCGGCTGCGGCTGGAGCTGGAAGCGATCGCCAAGGGCGAGGCCGATATCGTTATCGGCACCCAGCTTGTGGCAAAGGGCCACAATTTTCCGCTGATGACGCTGGTCGGCATCGTCGATGCCGATCTCGGCCTTGCCAATGGCGACCCGCGCGCGGCCGAGCGCACCTTCCAGCTTTTGTCGCAGGTGACCGGCCGGGCCGGGCGCACCGGCCTCAAGAGCCATGGGCTGCTGCAGACCTACCAGCCGCAGCATCCTGTCATGCAGGCAATTGTCTCCGGCGATTCCGACGCCTTCTACGAGCGCGAGATCACCGAACGCGAACGCGCCCTATTGCCGCCCTTCGGCAGGCTGGCGTCGATCATCGTTTCTGCCGAAACCCGCCACGACGCCGAAAACCATGCGCGCGGCATGCGCAACGCCGCACCGCAGGTGTCAGGCATCTCGGTGCTCGGTCCGGCCGAAGCGCCGCTTGCGCTGGTGCGCGGCCGCCATCGCTTCCGTCTTTTGGTGCATGGGCGGCGGAACTCGGACATGCAGGGGTTCCTGCGGGCGATGCTGTCGCAATCGCCCAAGGAGCGCGGATCGGTGCAGGTGCAACTGGATATCGATCCGCAGAGTTTTCTCTAAATCAAGTGAAGTCGCCATTTCCTCCTTTTTCGGCCCATGCCATAAAACACTGATTCATCCAGGTGATTTGGGGCTGATGCATGGAGTTTTACTTTCCGACCGAGCTTGGCGAGCAGCTTGCCTTTTGCTCCGCGGCTTTCACGGCGCTTGCCGGCTTCATCATGATGTTCGCGCCGGGCCATACTTTCCGTCTTCTCGGTTTGCAGGCGCAGGAGGGGCGGCCGGAAGGATATGGAGAGGGACGCTCGATGGGTGGTTTCTATCTCGGCTTCGGCCTGTCGGCGATCATGCTCGCCCAGACCACGATCTATATGGCGCTCGGCGCCTCCTTCGCGATGGCGGCCTTTGCCCGGATCGTCTCGATCCTGTCCGATAAGGGGAGTAATCTCGTCAACTATTTACTCCTGGTTGTGCAGATCGCTTTGGCCGCGCTACCGCTGCTCTACGTTTTCGGCTTCATCCAGACGTGACTCTCGCTGCCGGCAGACGGCTTGTTCGGCCTGCTTTCAGGCCATTGCGCGATTTTGCAGACAGAAATTCATGCGAAAGGCGTATTCGGGCATTACGCGTGTTGCGAGTCCGAACATCCTATGTTAGACGGACCCCGAATTTCGGAAGAAGCAAGAGGCTTCTCTTGTGATTTCTGGGGGAAATCAAAACGAATTCAAGATCATAGGTTCGGCGCCCGCCGAGAGCCGGATTTTGGGTTGAAATCAGGGAAATTTGTGCCAGTGGCAGACACGTCCCAGCTTACTTCTGGTGTTGCCGAACGCTATGCCTCGTCGCTTTTCGAACTGGCGCTCGAGCAGGGCGCCGTCGACAGCGTCACCGCCGATCTTGATCATTTCCAGGCGATGCTGGATGAGAGCGCCGATCTGAAGCGCTTTGTCGCAAGCCCGGTTTTTTCCGCTGAAGACCAGCTGAAGGCGATCGTCGCCATTAGCGAGAAGGCCGGTATCAGCGGTTTCTTCGCCAATTTCCTGAAGGTCGTGGCGCGCAACCGCCGCCTGTTCGCCCTGCCGGGCATGATCAAGGCCTTCCGCATCATCGCCGCGAACCATCGCGGTGAAATCTCCGCCGAGGTCACCTCGGCGCATGCGCTTTCGCAAGCGCAGGAAACCGAATTGAAGGTGGCACTCAAGAGCGTTACCGGCAAAGACGTGACGATTGCCGTCACGGTTGATCCGTCAATTCTTGGTGGTCTGATCGTGAAGGTCGGGTCCCGTCAGATTGATACGTCTCTTCGTACCAAACTCTCTACCCTTAAGCTCGCATTGAAAGAGGTTGGCTGATGGATATCCGCGCCGCGGAAATTTCCGCAATTCTCAAAGACCAGATTAAAAATTTCGGCAAAGAGGCAGAAGTCTCGGAAGTCGGCCAGGTTCTCTCCGTCGGTGACGGTATCGCTCGTGTCTACGGTCTGGACAATGTCCAGGCCGGTGAAATGGTCGAGTTCCCGGGCGGCATCCGCGGCATGGCTCTGAACCTCGAATCCGACAATGTCGGCGTCGTCATCTTCGGCTCCGACCGCGACATCAAGGAAGGCGACACCGTCAAGCGGACCGGCGCCATCGTTGACGTTCCGGTTGGTCCGGAACTGCTTGGCCGCGTCGTCGACGCGCTCGGCAATCCGATCGACGGCAAGGGCCCGATCAACGCGACGCGCCGTTCGCGCGTCGACGTCAAGGCTCCCGGCATCATTCCGCGCAAGTCGGTCCATGAGCCGATGTCGACCGGCCTCAAGGCCATCGACGCGCTGATCCCGGTCGGCCGCGGCCAGCGCGAGCTGGTCATCGGCGACCGCCAGACCGGCAAGACCGCGATCCTTCTCGATGCCTTCCTCAACCAGAAGGCCATTCACGACAACGGTCCGGAAGGCGAAAAGCTTTACTGCGTCTACGTCGCCGTCGGCCAGAAGCGTTCAACCGTCGCCCAGTTCGTCAAGGTGCTCGAAGAGCGCGGCGCACTGAAGTATTCGATCATCGTTGCCGCCACCGCTTCCGATCCGGCGCCGATGCAGTTCCTGGCACCGTTTGCCGGCTGCGCCATGGGCGAATATTTCCGTGACAACGGCATGCATGCGCTGATCGGTTACGACGACCTGTCCAAGCAGGCCGTCTCCTACCGCCAGATGTCGCTGCTGCTGCGCCGCCCGCCGGGCCGCGAAGCCTATCCGGGCGACGTTTTCTACTTGCACTCGCGCCTGCTCGAGCGCGCTGCGAAGATGAACGACGACAAGGGTGCCGGTTCGCTGACCGCTCTGCCGGTCATCGAAACGCAGGGCAACGACGTGTCGGCCTTCATCCCGACCAACGTGATCTCGATCACCGACGGCCAGATCTTCCTTGAAACCGATCTGTTCTACCAGGGTATCCGCCCGGCCGTGAACGTCGGTCTGTCGGTTTCCCGCGTCGGTTCGTCGGCGCAGATCAAGGCGATGAAGCAGGTTGCCGGCTCGATCAAGGGCGAACTTGCCCAGTATCGCGAAATGGCCGCCTTCGCTCAGTTCGGTTCGGACCTCGACGCTGCGACGCAGCGCCTGCTGAACCGTGGTGCACGCTTGACCGAACTCCTGAAGCAGCCGCAGTTCTCGCCGCTGAAGACGGAAGAGCAGGTCGCCGTGATCTTTGCAGGCGTCAACGGCTATCTCGACAAGCTGCCGGTCGCTTCTGTCGGCAAGTTCGAGCAGGGCTTCCTCTCCTATCTGCGTTCGGAAGGCTCCGCCATCCTCGACGCGATCCGCACGGAAAAGGCAATCAGCGACGATACCAAGGGCAAGCTCAACGCTGCTCTCGATAGCTTCGCAAAGTCTTTCTCGTAATCAGGCCCTAAGTTAGGACGGATCACGGATGCCTTCACTTAAGGATCTGAAAAACCGGATCGCCTCCGTCAAGGCGACGCAGAAGATCACCAAGGCGATGAAAATGGTCGCCGCGGCGAAGCTTCGGCGTGCGCAGGAGGCGGCCGAGGCCGCCCGGCCTTATTCGCAGCGCATGGGTGCGGTTCTGGCGAACATCGCCAAGGCCGTCACCGATGCCGACGGCGCCCCGACGCTGATGACCGGCACCGGCCAGGACAAGGTCCATCTGCTGGTGGTCTGCACGGCCGAACGTGGTCTTTGCGGCGGTTTCAACTCGCAGATCGCACGCTTTGCACGCGAACATGTCCGCAAGCTGCTTGCCGAAGGCAAGACGGTGAAGATCTTCACCGTCGGCAAGAAGGGGCACGACATCCTTCGCCGCGAATTTGCGTCGCTGATCATCGAGCGCAAGGAATTGCGCGACGTCAAGCGCGTCGGCTTCGAGAATGCGGACCAGATCGGCAAGCGCATCATCGAGATGTATGCTGCCGGCGAGTTCGACGTCTGCACGCTGTTCTATTCCGAGTTCAAGTCGGTGATCAGCCAGATTCCGACGGCGCAGCAGCTCATCCCGGCTTCAACGGGAGCTGTGCAGGCCGAAGATGCTGCACATGCAGGCGCCGTCTACGAATACGAGCCGGATCCGGCATCGATCCTCGAAGATCTGATCCCGCGCAACATCTCCGTCCAGATCTTTCGCGCGCTCCTTGAGAACGTCGCGGGCGAGATGGGCGCAAAGATGAGCGCTATGGACAATGCGACGCGTAATGCCGGTGAGATGATCAACAAGCTGACGCTGAGCTACAACCGCCAGCGTCAGGCGCAGATCACCAAGGAACTCATTGAAATCATTTCGGGCGCGGAAGCGCTCTGAGGCTAGGAAAAGAGGGTCAGAAAATGGCTGAGGCAGCTACCCCCAAGATCGGCTCTGTCGGCAGAGTCACCCAGGTTATCGGCGCCGTCGTCGACGTTGCATTCGAAGGCGAACTGCCGAAGATCCTGAACGCGCTGGAAACCAGCAACAACGGCAACCGCCTGGTTCTCGAAGTTGCGCAGCACCTTGGCGAAAACGTCGTCCGTACCATCGCGATGGACTCGAGCGAAGGTCTCGTTCGCGGCCAGGAAGTCGCCGATACCGGCGCTCCGATCATGGTTCCGGTCGGCAACGAGACGCTCGGCCGCATCATGAACGTCATCGGTGAGCCGGTCGACGAAGCCGGTCCGCTGGTCACCGCTCACAAGCGCTCCATCCACCAAGAGGCGCCGTCCTATGTCGAGCAGTCGACGGAATCGCAGATTCTGGTGACCGGCATCAAGGTCGTCGATCTTCTGGCTCCCTATGCGCGCGGCGGCAAGATCGGCCTCTTCGGCGGCGCCGGCGTCGGCAAGACCGTTCTGATCATGGAATTGATCAACAACGTCGCCAAGGCGCATGGTGGTTATTCGGTTTTCGCAGGCGTCGGTGAACGCACCCGCGAAGGCAACGACCTCTACCATGAAATGATCGAATCGAACGTCAACAAGCATGGCGGCGGCGAGGGCTCGAAGGCGGCGCTGGTTTACGGTCAGATGAACGAACCGCCGGGCGCCCGCGCCCGCGTTGCTCTGACCGGCCTGACGGTCGCCGAACACTTCCGCGACCAGGGCCAGGACGTTCTGTTCTTCGTCGACAACATCTTCCGCTTCACGCAGGCAGGTTCCGAAGTGTCGGCTCTGCTCGGCCGCATCCCGTCGGCCGTCGGCTATCAACCGACGCTCGCAACCGACATGGGCCAGATGCAGGAGCGCATCACCACGACGACGACCGGCTCGATCACCTCGGTTCAGGCCATCTACGTTCCGGCCGACGACTTGACCGACCCGGCGCCGGCAACCTCGTTCGCTCACCTTGACGCAACGACGGTTCTGTCGCGCTCGATCGCTGAAAAGGGCATCTACCCGGCGGTCGATCCGCTCGACTCCACGTCGCGCATGCTCGATCCGCTGGTCGTCGGTGAAGAACATTACGACGTCGCCCGTAAGGTCCAGTCGACGCTGCAGCGCTACAAGGCCCTGCAGGACATCATCGCGATCCTTGGCATGGACGAACTGTCCGAAGAGGACAAGATTGCTGTCGCCCGCGCCCGCAAGATAGAGCGCTTCCTGTCGCAGCCGTTCTTCGTCGCCGAAGTCTTCACCGGCTCGCCGGGCAAGCTGGTTGCTCTCGAAGACACGATCAAGGGCTTCAAGGGCCTCGTCAACGGCGAATACGATCACCTGCCGGAAGCTGCCTTCTACATGGTCGGCTCGATGGAAGAAGCGGTCGAAAAGGCCAAGAAGCTCGCAGCTGCTTAATGAGCGATGCGCTAGACGAGATATTCTGCTGCGACTCCCTGAAAGGGGTCGTGGCGGATCTTCCGGAACCGGCAGCGCCGACCGTCTATCGCGCCGATAATGGCGTGCTGATGATGGTGGTGGGGCTGGTCCAGAGCGAGGAAGGTCTCGGTTATCTCGACCAAGCGATAATGCACTGCCCGTTCTGCGGGACTAAATTGCAAGATGCGAAAGCCATAGCCGAGAAGGTAAGTCACTGATGGCTGACAATTTCAACTTTGAGCTCGTTTCGCCGGAGCGTCTGCTGCTGTCGGAGATGGTGACCGAGGTCGTCATCCCCGCGACTGAAGGCGAGATGACGGTCATGGCAAACCATGCGCCGACGATGACGACGATCAAGCCGGGTGTCGTGAGCGTGCGTTCTGCCTCCGGCAAGAAGCAGGACTACGTCGTGTTCGGCGGTTTTGCCGATATCCTGCCGACCGGCTGCACATTGCTCGCCGAATCCGCAGTTCCGGTCGAGGAACTCCACAAGGACGAACTGACGCGCCGCATCGAGGCCGCCCGTAAGGAACTCGAACATGCCGAGCTGCACGAGCACAAGTCGAAGCTCGAACACTTCATCATGGAACTGACGCACCTGCGCGGCGTCGTTCAACAGGATTGATTACAATCGGTAAGATCCATGAAAAGCGGCCGCGATGGCCGCTTTTTTGTTTCTGCCTTTATCTGTCGATGTACGGAAAACAGCGCTATCGGCCGAGTTGAAATTAAGACGCGGCCGCAGCAATTCAAAGGGCTAATGCGACCTTTGCGCGTCTGAAAAGACGCGTGACGCTGCAGGGGTCGCCTACCTCTGGCAGTGATGCCGGATCGTCTCAGAAACCGGTGCCGCCGCGCAGCTCGATGACGACCGTCTTGAACAGGATCTTCACGTCGAGCAGCAGGCTGAAATTCCTGACATAATAGATATCGCAGGCGATGCGAGCGCGGGCTGCCAGCGGCCGCGCCGTCGGGCCGCGCCAGCCGCGCGTCTGCGCAAGGCCGGTGATGCCGGGGCGCATGATGTGGCGGTGGTGGTAGTCCGGCACCAATTCCTCGTAGAGCCGGCCGGCTGCCCGCATATTGATGGCGTGGCAGCGCGGGCCGACCAACGACATCTCACCCCTGAGAACGTTGAAAAGCTGCGGCAGCTCGTCGATATTGGTCTTGCGCAGCAGCGCGCCGACGCCTGTCACCCGGCTGTCGCCCTTGACGGTCTGTTGAATGCCGCTGGGATCGCAAGCTTCTGCGCGCATCGACCGGAACTTGAAGACCGTGATCTTCCGGCCGTTCAGCCCCCAGCGGATCTGCCGGAAAAACACCGGACCGCCATCGTCGAGTTTGATGAAAAGAGCGATTGCCAGAAAAAGCGGCGCCAGCACGATGAGGGCGCTGAGTGAGGCGACGATGTCGATCAACCGCTTCACGCTGAGCCGCACAGCCATCTTTCTTTCGATAAGGGAAAAGCTATCCGGCTGGCGAACGTTGGAGTTCGCTATAACCAGGGTCTTGGTTTTGTCCTGACGCTGAGACGGATCGAAGCGTGGATTCGTCTTCGAAGTAAAAGCATTCATTACGCAAGGTCCACAAGTTTAGATGCGATACTGAACAACATGGAGACAAATACATGGTCACGTATCGTTTGTCATCGGTATAAATAAGAATTTGATAACCCTAAAGATGCCAAAAATGGGAGTATTCCGCGTTAACCTTAACGCCTGTAGTTGCGCTTACGGGAAATTTATACTTTGAAAGGAGTAGCCCGATTGGGTTGACGAGATGTCAGCCGGTTGCCGAAATCGATCGCCGGTTTTTCCAGCAGGAAGTAGCTGAGGGTTGCGACCAGAAGGATGAGCGCTGCCGCCAATCCGCAAGACTGCAGCCAGCCGGTAACGACATTTTCCGAGGAAACGCCGAACGAACCCGGGTCGAGCCTCTGGATCAATATCAGAATGATCTCCTGCCAAATATAGATGCCGAAGGAGATCTTTGCGATATAGCGGACAGGAGCGTTGTCGAGCAGCCTGCCCAGGTGTTGCGAATGGCTGAGCGAAACGAGCGCCGTTGCGACCGCCAGCGGAAAGACCGGAAAACCGTAGGGGATTTCGAGCCAGCCGTAAGCTTCGGCAGAGCCGCCGGGTGATATGACGAGGCGGTAGGCGGCAATGGCGAGGCCGAGGAGCGCTGCGGCATCGAACCAGGAGGAGCGCCTTCTTGGCAGCATGACCTCGACGCCGGCGGCAAGCGCGCCGAGCGCGAAGACGGCGAAGAAGCCGATCGGGTTATATCTCGGCATCCATTCCTTCGCCCCGCCCTGCAGGCCGTACTGCCAGCCGCGTTCGATGTCGTCGAGCGGAAAGAGGGTCAGGATCAGCACATGGGCGAGGAGTACGCCCGTGATGACACAAAGCCAAGCGAAGCGGGTAAGCAATGGGCGCTGCCTGAGGAATGGCAAACGAAACAGCAGGAGAAAGCAGACCGGCAGGAGCACATAGCTGGTGACCTCGAAGGGAATGGACCAGAGCGGCCCGTCGGCTTCGACAGGAAACAAGGTGCGCCAATGCCACTGGCTCATGAACAGCAGCCCGGAGACGTAGCGGAGCACAAGCTCAGGCGTCAGCGGCAGGGCAAGCAGCGTCAGGCTGAGGGCGAAGCCGGTGGTGGCGGCGAACCAGAAGCCCGGAGCGATGCGCGCCATCCTGCGGATCGTATAATGCCGCAGGCTCGGCATGTCGCTGCCCGCGTCGAGCGCGCGCCAGAAGGGATGGGCAAGAAGGAAGCCGCTGAGGACGAAGAAGACGGCGACGCCGAAATTGCCGAAGCGGAGGATGTTTGCGGTCGGTCCGAGTTCATCAGGGATTCTGCGCATATCCAGCCGCAGCGCGAAGTGGTGGGCGAGCACCAGCAGACAGGCCGTCGCGCGCAGAAAGTCCGCTCCGGCCAGTCTCTCTTGTAGTCGCATCCTGCCTCCCCACCTTGCCCAGAGCATGATGCCGAAAAGTGTGAGTGGTTTCCGGACGACATCATGCTCTACTTCTTTGATTTAGATACGGATTCGGACCTTAAGCCGATCCGGCCTAAGATCTGAATCCGTATCTAGGATTTTGCAGCGGAAAGCCGCGACGGGCAAGGCAGGCGTTGGGCTCAGTCGAGAAGTTCGTTGGTATAATAGGTGGAAAAGTCCGGCTTCTCCTTGAGTGCGGCGCCATTCGCATCGACCAGAATACCGTTCTCCATCAGGAAGCTGCCGAGGGCCTCGGCTTTTGCCGGGTCGAGCTTACCGATCACACCGGCTTCGGATTTCAGGAAGTGCCCCTCGATCAATGCCTTCTGAGAAGCCTTTACCAGTTCCGTATTCATCAGTGCGCCGTTGCTTCCAGAGATCAGCAGGTCGCAGGCTTCGTCGGGATGGTCGACGGAGTAGGTATAACCCTTTCGTGTCGCCTGGATGAAGGCGCGGGCGTGTTCCCGGCTTGCGGAGAGATAGGCGTCGCTGGAGACGATGACCGTCGTCTGCTCGTCGGGAATGCCATAATCGGAATAGTGGAAGCGGCCGATCTTCCGGTTTTCCAGTTCGGCAGCGATGCCTTCCCAGGTGTAGATCTCCAGCGTGAAATCGATCGAGCCATTGTCCAGCGCCTCGTAAGCGGAGGTGCCGAGGGTGACGGTCTTGACGTCGCCTTTGCCGCCGTCATTGCGGATCATCGCGGAGATCAGCGCGCTCTCCCAGGTGCCGCCAAAGCCGCCATAGGTCTTGCCGTCGAGGTCTTTCGGGCTCTTGATGTCGTCGCGTCCGCCCTTGAAGATCAGGCGTGCGGTTTCCGTCTGGACGACGCCGTAGACCATCTTCACGTCACCGCCGCCAGCGCGCTGCGTCAGGGTCTCGATCTCGCTGCTGATGCCGAAATCGGCAACGCCGTTCGACACCAGCGTTCCGGCGCTGGTATCGGTGAAGGGAAGAATCTCGACATCGAGCCCGGCATCGGCATAAAAGCCCTTCGCCTTGGCGACATAGATGCCGATATGGTTGGTGTTGGGCGTCCAGTCGAGCGCGATGCGAACCTTTGCGGGCGCCGATTGGGCGAAGGCGGGGTGGCCGGCGAGGCTTGCCGCGATGGCGGCGAAGATCGTCTGGCGACGGGTGAGAAGCAGCATGGTGACCTCCTCAGGTCTCTAGAGCATGATGCCGAAAAGTGTGAGCGGTTTTCGGACGACATCATGCTCTAACTCTTTAACTTAGAACAGGATTCAGATTTTAGGCCGACCGGTCTAAAATCATCCTGTTCTAGCGGATGAAGCAGGGTTTGCAGGATTTCGGTTTCGATCGCCTGGGCCGCCGGCGAGCCGAGATCGGCAATGCTTCTCGGACGGGGCAGGGGAACGCGGAATTCGCGGATAATACGCGCCGGACGGGCCGAGAGCACGTAGATCCGGTCGGAAAGGAACACGGCCTCGCGAACATCATGGGTGATCAGCAGCGCCGTCCAACGGTGTTCGGTCCACATGCCCTGCAGCCATTCCTGGATCTGCGTGCGCGTCAGCGCGTCGAGGGCGCCGAAAGGCTCGTCGAGCAGCAACATGTCCTGGGTCTGGACGACGGTGCGCAGCAGCGCGGCGCGCTGGCGCATGCCGCCTGACAGTTCGGAGGGATAGTGATGCTCGAAGCCTGCGAGGCCGAAGCGCTCGAACAGAGGCGCGACGGCGGCGCGGGCCGCGCGGCGGCTCATGCCGCGCACCTCGAGACCGAGTGCGGCATTGTCGATGATCCGGCGCCAGGGCATCAGCGCATCGCGCTGCGGCATGAAGGCGAAGGAATGCGGCGCCTGTTCCAGCGGCGCGCCCTTGAAAAGCATGGTGCCGGAATCGGGCCGAAGCGCCTGTGTCAGCAATCTCAGTACCGTCGATTTTCCGGAGCCGGATGGGCCGACGATCGAAACGAACTCGCCGCTTTCGACAGCGAGTGAAATATCGCCCAGCACCTTCATGCCGTCGAATGACTTCGAGATGTTGTGCAGTTCAACCATTGCATCGCTCATCGGCGCAGCTCCCCGGATTGTTGCCAGGGCATGACGAGGCGCTGGATCAATAGCGTCGCTCCGAAGAGGCAGAGTGTCAGCACGGCGCTGACGACGACGGCGGCGAGCACGAGATCGGGGCGGAAGTTGTTCTTGGCGTTGAGGATATAGATCCCGAGGCCGCGGGCGGCACCGGCATATTCGGCAAAGATCGCGCCGACGACGGCATAGGTGATCGAGATCCGCAGGCCGGCGAAGAAATAGGGCAGCGAGGAGGGAAGCCGTGCCAGGCGGAAAATACGCCAGCGGCTCGCCTTCATCGAATTCAGCAATTCGGCGATGTCGCGATCGGTCGATTCATAGCCCTGCAGCAAGGCGACGAGCAGCGGGAAGAAGGTGACGAGCGCCACCAGCAGGATCTTCGGCAACAGGCCGAAGCCGAACCAGAGGACGACGAGGGGGGCGATCGCCACCAGCGGCAGGGTCTGGCTGGCGATGAAGATCGGCAGCAATGCCCGGCGCATGAAAGGCACGAAATCCATGAGGATCGAGGCGGCGAAGGCGAAGGCAAGCGACAGGGCGAAACCACCGAGTGTCGCGCCGAGCGTCGGCCAGGTGTTTGATATCAGTGACTCGCGGTTCAGCCAGCCCTGGATGACGATGCGCGAAGGTGCCGGCAGGATGGACGGTTTGATGCCGGATAGATCGACATAGAGTTCCCATGCCGCCAAGAAGGCGCAGCCGGCGAGCAAGGCGGGTATGCCCCGGTAGAGAGCGGAGCGGAGCGCGGCAAGTCGCGAATCCGATGGTTTTGACGGTGTCATCAGCGTTCGATTTCAAGCTTTCGTCGGGCACCGCATAATTCCTTAAATCGGAATCGATTTAAGGATAAAATTATGCAGCAATTTAAAGTGTTACAGCGTCCTTTGCGCGTCTGAAAAGACGCGCGGCGCTGTATTGGCCGACACCGTGATGTCGAGGGTCACATGCCCTTCGGGTTCGCCGAAGCGAAAGAAGGCCTCACGAATGGTGGTGAAGACCGCGCCGGCATCGCCAGAGAGCCTGGTGCAGAAATTCTTGGCACGGTCGAAGGTGCCGGAGCGCTTCAGGAAGTCGATGCAGCCATAGATCTCGTCCATATGGGTACCAGTTCCCATGACGTAGAGCGAGAATTGCGCAGCGGTCGGCTGTCCGGTTTCGGCGGTGATGTCAACGGCGGCAAGTGCGGCTGTTATGCGCTCGGCAAGCGGCTCCGCCTGGCCGAGGGAGGGGTTGATGCCGCAGATGGCGTCGTCGGGTTCGCCGGGGCAGCCGCGTGAAACGGCAGCGGACAGCACGCAATGCTCGCCGGTCTTTGCGGCGGCGATGAAAAGATCGTGCATGGCGGCGAAGAGAATGTCAGGCGGGCCGACCAGCAGTGTGGAGATGTCATCGGTCTCGATGCGCAGCCGGTCGCGATAGGGATCTAGCGCCTTGACGGCATCGAGAATGATGCCGACGAAATTGCCGGACATCGGATAGAGTGACACTTGTGCGCCTGAGAACATCTGAACCTCGCTCCGCTGGCATTACCCAGATCAGCTTTGAAGGGTCCAGAGGCTTGCGCCTCACATCTCAGCCCCGGCAATACGGAGCTCCCCTGTTATTTGCGCGGAAACTATCACCGGGGGTTTCTCCCCGCAACCGCAAAATTGCGAACCCGTCCGTGCGGTCGGAATGAGCCTGATGTGACGGGAAACACCCGGACGGAGGTCCTGTCCGGGTGTTCCCAACGGTTCCGTACCTGCCGGGAACGGAACCGGAGCTTCCTGCCTCAGGCGGCTAGCGCATAACCCCGAAAATCGGAATCGGTTTTCGGAAAGGATTATGCGTAGATTCAAAGTGATAGAGCGTCTTTAGCGCGTCTGAAAAGACGCGCGGCACTCTATGTCGGCATAGGGACGATTGCTGCGGGCGGTAACAAGCGCCCGTATCCACCATTCCAGCCCTCGCCATCATCTGGTGTTTGCATGCGTCGCTCCTTGTTGCGATTGAACTTTACGATTGCGGGAGCAAGGGTTATAAAACCTCAACTATTCTTGAGGTCAAGAGGTGATGGATACAATTCCGGCAGCGCCGCTCGGCAAGCTCCTGACGGTTGGCGAAGTGGCGGAGCGCAGCGGCCTCGCCGTCTCGGCGCTGCATTTTTACGAGACCAAGGGGCTGATCTCGAGCATCCGCTCCCGCGGCAATCAGCGGCGCTATGGGCGCGATGTGCTTCGCCGGCTCGGGATCATCAAGGTGGCGCAGCGTGTCGGCATTCCGCTTTCGGAAATCCAGGCGGCGTTCGAGTCCTTGCCGCAAGGACGCACGCCGACCGTCGCCGACTGGCAGACGCTGTCGGCGCTGTGGAAGGATGATCTCGACGCGCGAATCAGGCGGCTTAGCCTGCTGCGCGACCGGCTGACCGGCTGCATCGGCTGCGGCTGCCTGTCGATCGAAAGCTGTCCGTTGCGCAACCCCTGCGACCGGCTCGGCAAGGAAGGGCCGGGCGCGCGGCTTCTGGAGACCGAAAACTAACCCCTGTTTTCACCGGGAAAGATCGATACGCGCCTTTCTTTCAGTCGGCGCGCTCATATGTTAATGGCGAATGACACAACCGGCGGCACTGTCCGCGAGGAGGACGGCTTCGTGTTCCATCCCAGACTGTTCGAAAATCGCAATGTCGTGGTGACCGGCGCCGGCCGCGGCATCGGCCTTGAAGTGGCCCGGCAGTTCCTGGACTGCGGCGCGAAGGTGATCGTCCATACCGGGCGCAAGCCGGGACGCGACCTGCCGGATTTCCTGCTGACGGCTGAATCCGAAAGACGGGCGCTGCTGCTTAATGCCGATTTCTCTGCAGTCGGTGGGGCAGCGCAATTTGCCGAGGATACTCTCGCCTTCTTCGATAAGGTCGATGTGCTGGTCAACAATGCCGGCACCATGCTTGGCCGTTTTCCCGCCGCCACGCTCACCGATGCAGAATATGAGGCGGTCGTGCGTCTTAACCAGACATCGGTGGTGGCGCTGACGCGGGCGCTGCTGCCGGCATTGAAGGCGGCTAGTGATGCTGCCATCGTCAACACAGTTTCGATTTCGGCGTTGACCGGCGGCAGCCCCGGTTCCTCGATCTATTCGGCCTCGAAAGCCTTCGTTGCGACCTATTCCAAGGCGCTTGCCCGCGAGCTTGCACCGGACGGCATCCGCGTCAATTGCGTATCGCCGGGAACGATCGAGACGGATTTCCATGAGCGCTATTCCTCGCGCGAAAAGCTGGAGCAGACGAGAAAATCCATCCCCCTGCAGCGGCTCGGCACGGCGGAGGATTGTGCTCCCGCCTATCTGTTCCTGGCCGCTCCCTCGCTCTCGGGCTACATCACCGGACAGGTGATCGAGATCAATGGAGGTCAGCTTATCTGCTGATTTGTTTGGACTTTTTTTGACATTTCATCACTTTTGACCAATTCGCTTGTGCGAATATGCTATTGTGCTGATCTACTCATTGCCTCCCTTCCGAGATACCGTATGCCTTTGCCCAAACCCGAGCCGGGGATGTCCGGCCAGGAATTGCACAAACTCGCTGGAAAAGCCCATGAAGCGAGCGATCTGCTGAAAGCGCTAGCGCACCCGACCCGACTTCTGATCCTCTGCATATTGACGAACGAGGAGCGCACGGTGGGTGAGATCGAAAGTATCCTCGGCATCCAGCAGGCAATGGTTTCGCAGCAGCTGGCGCGGTTAAGGCTCGAAGGCCTGGTCCATACGCGCCGCCAGGGCAGGCTGGTCTATTACAGCATCGGCAATGTCAGCGTGCTTGCCTTCCTCGAATCGGTGTTCGATCTTTTCCCGGCTGCAGAAAACAGCTAGAGCATGATGCCGAAAAGTGTGCGCGGTTTTCGGACGACATCATGCTCTATTTCTTTGATTTAGATCAGGATTCAGATTTTAGGCCGATCGGGCCTAAAATCATCCTAATCTAGAGATCGCCCTTGCGGAGCACGGCTGCTGCGTCGAAGATAAACTGACCCGGACGATGTCACGCCGGATCGGGAGACCGGATGATCGACAAGCTGGAATTCTTCATCGCCCTTGCCAATGAAAAGCATTTTGGCCGCGCCGCGGAGGAGTGCGGGATCTCGCAGCCGACGCTTTCGGCCGCCATCCGGCAGCTCGAGGATCAGCTCGGCGTCATGCTGGTGCAGCGCGGTTCGCGGTTCCAGGGGCTGACGCCGGAGGGGCAGCGCGTGCTCGAATGGGCCCGGCGCATCGTCGGCGATGCCCGCACGATGCGCGAGGAGATGCGCGCCGCGCGCCGCGGCCTTTCCGGCCACATTCGCCTCGCCGCCATTCCGACCGCACTTGCCATGCTGTCGCGCATCACCACGCCCTTTCAGGAGCGCCATCCCGGCGTGACCTTCTCGATCGTCTCGCGGAATTCTCTGCAGGTGCTGAGCATGCTCGAAAACCTCGAAATCGATGCCGGCATCACCTATCTCGAAAACGAGCCGCTCGGCCGCGTCACGACCGTTCCCCTTTATGCCGAGCGCTATAATCTGATCACGGCTGCCGGCAGCCCGCTATCTGATCGCGACAACGTGACCTGGCGGGAGATCGGCGACCTTCGGCTTTGTCTATTGACTGCCGACATGCAGAACCGCCGGATCATCAACCGCCACTTGACGGAAGCAGGCGCCACCGCGCATCCGACGCTCGAATCGAACTCGATGATTGTGTTGTTCTCGCATGTCAGGACTGGACGCTGGGCGAGCATCATGCCGCGCAACGTCGCCAAATCCTTCGGATTTCCAGTGGAAATCCGCATGATCCCGATCGTCGAGCCGGAGGCGCATCATCTGGTCGGCCTTGTTGCGCCTTATCGCGAGCCCTTCACGCCGCTTGTCTCGGCCTTGCTGCATGAAGCGAGAGTGCTCGTGCAAGATGAAGAACTTTGATAGAGAAAACCTATCAAGCAACGAGATAGCTTTATTGATCGCCGGCTGCTTCCCTGAGATGGTGGTTGCAGAATAGCACTCGGCCGGGGGGAGGCCCGCTATTCCGCAACGAGCAAGCGGCTGGGAGGGCTGCCTTATGACCATTCATATCGCCGAAGGCGATATTGCAGCACGCACCCGAGCCATCGTCGCCGATCTTCGCTTTCTCGAAGGGCCGCTGCTTCCCATTCTGCACGAGGTTCAGCAAGAATTTGGCTACGTGCCGCAGGAAGCCATGCCTGTTATCGCGGAGGAATTGAACCTCTCCCGCGCTGAGGTGCATGGCGTGGTGACCTTCTATCACGATTATCGCGACCATCCCGCCGGCCGGCATGTGCTGAAGCTCTGTCGCGCCGAAGCCTGTCAGTCGATGGGCGGCGATGCGCTGGCTGAACGCGTCAAGGCGCTGCTCGGCATCGATTTTCATCAAACGACGCTCGATGGCGGCGTGACGCTGGAGCCGGTCTACTGTCTCGGGCTCTGCGCCTGCGCGCCGGCAGTTATGCTCGACGGCGAGGTCTATGGCCGGGTCGACGATCAGACGGCGGCGGAACTCGTCGCGGAGGCACGCCGATGACGGTCAGGATATATGTTCCGCGCGATGCCGCAGCGCTGGCGCTCGGGGCCGAAAAGGTGGCAAAGGCGATTGCCCAGGAGATCGCCGCCCGCGGCTTCGATGCCGAGATCGTGCGCAACGGCTCGCGCGGAATGTTCTGGCTGGAGCCGCTGGTGGAGGTCGAGGTTGCCGGCAAGCGCATCGGCTACGGGTCGGTGAAGGCGAAGGATGTGCCTGATCTGTTCGATGCCGGGATGATTGATGGAGGCGAGCATCGGCTCTGTCTCGGGGAGGTTGAAGACCTCCCGTTCCTCAAGGAACAGACCCGCCTGACCTTCGCCCGCTGTGGCGTCACCGATCCGCTTTCGCTTGGCGATTACGAGGCGCATGGCGGTCTTGCCGGCCTTCGCCGCGCCATCTCGATGACACCAGTCGATATCGTCAAGGAAATCACCGATTCCGGCTTGCGCGGACGCGGCGGCGCCGGCTTTCCCACCGGCATCAAGTGGAAGACCGTTCTCGATGCCGCCGGCGAACGCAAATATATCGTCTGCAATGCCGATGAGGGCGACAGCGGCACCTTTGCCGACCGGATGATCATGGAGGGCGATCCCTTCGTGCTGATCGAGGGCATGGCGATATCAGGGCTCGCGACCGGGGCGACCAAGGGCTTCATTTATACGCGTTCGGAATATCCGCATGCGATCGCTGTCATGACCGAGGCTGTCGGCATCGCACGCCAGGCCGGCATTCTCGGACCATCGGTGCTCGGCTCCGGCCGCGCCTTCGATATCGAGGTGCGCACCGGCGCCGGCGCCTATGTCTGCGGCGAGGAGACGGCGCTGCTCAACAGTCTCGAGGGCAAGCGCGGCATCGTGCGTGCCAAGCCGCCGCTGCCGGCGCATAAGGGGCTGTTTAACTGTCCGACCGTCATCAACAATGTGATCTCGCTGGCTTCGGTGCCCGTCATCATGGAAAAGGGCGCGGCCTTCTACCGCGATTTCGGCATGGGCCGCTCACGCGGCACCATCCCGCTGCAGATTGCCGGCAATGTCAGATATGGCGGCCTCTTTGAGACGGCCTTCGGTCTTTCGCTCGGAGATATCGTCGACAGGATCGGTGGGGGGACGGCGACGGGACGGCCGGTCAAGGCCGTGCAGGTCGGTGGACCGCTCGGCGCTTATTTCCCCCGGGCGCTGTTCGACACGCCGTTCGATTACGAATCCTTCGCCGCCAAGGACGGGCTGATCGGCCATGCCGGCATCGTCGTCTTCGACGACACGGCCGATATGCTGAAGCAGGCGCGTTTCGCCATGGAATTCTGCGCCGTCGAAAGTTGCGGAAAGTGCACGCCCTGCCGCATCGGCTCGACGCGCGGCGTGGAGACGGCCGACAAGATCGCTCACGGCATCGAGTCGGAGAAGAACCGGGCGCTGCTTGCCGATCTCTGCAACACGATGAAGTTCGGCTCGCTCTGTGCGCTGGGTGGGTTCACACCCTATCCTGTGATGAGCGCCATGACGCATTTCCCGGAGGATTTTTCGCCGGCACCTCTGGTGGAGGCGGCGGAATGACGCGTTTTTCATGGAACGCCTGCGCTGACCTCACCATCTCAAGCAAGGAGACCCATCATGTCTCTCATCCATGAAATCGACTACGGCACCCCGGCTTCCAAATCCGAGGCCATGGTGACGCTCACCATCGACGGACAGCAGATCAGCGTGCCGGAGGGCACCTCGATCATGCGCGCCTCGATGGAGGTCGGCATCAAGGTGCCGAAGCTCTGTGCCACCGATATGGTCGATGCTTTCGGCTCCTGCCGGCTCTGCCTCGTCGAGATCGAGGGCCGCAACGGCACGCCCTCCTCCTGCACGACGCCGGTGGCGGCAAACATGGTGGTGCACACGCAAACGGGGCGATTGAAGGATATCCGCCGCGGCGTGATGGAACTCTATATTTCCGACCATCCGCTCGACTGTCTCACTTGCGCAGCCAACGGCGATTGCGAATTGCAGGACATGGCAGGCGCCGTCGGCCTGCGCGATGTGCGCTACGGCTATGAGGGCGACAATCACGTCAAGGCGCGCAGCAATGGCGACATCAATCTGAAATGGATGCCGAAGGACGAGTCCAATCCCTATTTCACCTATGATCCTTCTAAGTGCATCGTCTGTTCGCGCTGCGTGCGCGCCTGCGAGGAAGTACAGGGAACCTTCGCGCTGACGATCGAGGGGCGCGGTTTTGGCTCGCGCGTTTCGCCCGGCATGCATGAGCATTTCATCGATTCCGAATGCGTCTCCTGCGGCGCCTGCGTCCAGGCCTGCCCGACGGCGACGTTGACGGAGAAGTCGGTGATCCAGATCGGCCAACCGGAGCATTCGGCCGTGACCACCTGCGCCTATTGCGGCGTCGGCTGTTCTTTCAAGGCGGAAATGCGCGGCGAGGAACTGGTGCGCATGGTGCCGTGGAAGGACGGTCAGGCCAATCGCGGCCATTCCTGCGTCAAGGGCCGCTTCGCCTATGGCTATTCCACCCATAAGGACCGCATCCTCAATCCGATGATCCGCGAGAAGGTCAGCGATCCCTGGCGGGAAGTGAGCTGGGACGAGGCCTTCGCGCATGTGGCGCTGGAGTTCCGCCGCATCCAGTATCAATACGGCCGCGAGGCGATTGGCGGCATCACCTCGTCGCGCTGCACCAATGAGGAAACGTATCTGGTGCAGAAGCTGATCCGCGCCGGTTTCGGCAACAACAATGTCGATACCTGCGCCCGCGTCTGCCATTCGCCGACGGGTTACGGCCTCGGCCAGACCTTCGGCACGTCGGCGGGCACGCAGGATTTCGACAGCGTCGAGCATTCCGACGTCGTCATCGTCATCGGCGCCAATCCGACCGACGGACATCCGGTGTTCGGCTCGCGGCTGAAGAAGCGGCTGCGCCAGGGCGCCAAGCTCATCGTCATCGACCCGCGCCGCACCGATATCGTCCGCTCGCCGCATATCGAGGCCTCCTATCACCTGCCGCTGAAGCCCGGCACCAATGTCGCGGTCATGACGGCGCTGGCGCATGTGATCGTCACCGAAGGCCTCTTTGACGAGGCGTTCATCCGCGAGCGCTGCGACTGGTCGGAGTTCGAGGATTGGGCCGCCTTCGTCGCCGAACCGCAGCACAGTCCCGAAGAGACCGAGATCTTCACCGGCGTGCCGGCGGCGGATCTGCGCGGTGCGGCACGGCTCTATGCCAAGGGCGGCAATGGCGCGATCTACTATGGGCTCGGCGTCACCGAACACAGCCAGGGCTCGACCACGGTGATCGCGATTGCCAATCTGGCGATGGCGACCGGCAATATCGGCCGTCCCGGCGTCGGTGTGAATCCGCTGCGCGGCCAGAACAATGTGCAGGGCTCCTGCGACATGGGCTCGTTCCCGCACGAACTGCCGGGCTACCGGCACATTTCCGACGATGCGACGCGCGATATCTTCGAAAAGCTCTGGGGCGTGAAGCTCAACAACGAGCCGGGCCTGCGTATTCCGAACATGCTGGATGCGGCAGTCGACGGCTCCTTCAAAGGCATTTACATTCAGGGCGAAGACATCCTGCAGTCCGATCCCGATACCAAACATGTCGCGGCCGGGCTTGCGGCGATGGAATGCGTCGTCGTGCAGGATCTGTTCCTCAACGAGACCGCCAATTACGCCCATGTCTTCCTGCCGGGCTCGACCTTCCTCGAGAAGGACGGCACCTTCACCAATGCCGAACGACGCATCAATCGCGTGCGCAAGGTGATGTCGCCGCGCAACGGCTATGGCGACTGGGAAGTGACGCAGAAGCTTGCCCAGGCGATGGCGCTCGACTGGAATTACACCCATCCGTCGGAAATCATGGACGAGATCGCCGCGACGACGCCGAGTTTTGCCATGGTCTCCTACGACTATCTCGATAAAATGGGCTCGGTGCAGTGGCCCTGCAACGAGAAGAACCCGCTCGGCTCGCCGATCATGCATGTCAACGGCTTCGTGCGCGGCAAGGGCAAGTTCATCCGCACCGAATACGTGGCGACGGACGAGCGTACCGGTCCGCGCTTCCCGCTGCTGCTGACAACCGGCCGCATCCTCAGCCAGTACAATGTCGGAGCGCAAACGCGGCGGACCGAGAATGTCGTCTGGCATGCCGAAGACCGGCTGGAAATCCATCCACACGATGCCGAGCAGCGCGGCGTTCGCGACGGCGACTGGGTGAAGCTCGGCAGCCGCTCCGGCGACACGACGCTCAGGGCGCTGATCACCGATCGCGTCGCGCCGGGTGTCGTCTATACGACCTTCCATCATCCAACGACGCAGGCGAACGTCATCACCACCGATTTCTCCGACTGGGCGACCAACTGCCCGGAATACAAGGTAACGGCGGTGCAGGTCTCGCCCTCTAACGGGCCGAGCGAATGGCAGCTCGAATATGACGAGCAGGCGCGGCAGTCGCGCCGCATCGCCGGCAAGCTCGAGGCGGCGGAGTGACGATGCGGGGGCGGCTCTGTAGGCAGGAACGCGTATCATGACATTCACCGTCACCGCCCGTGCTCCCGAAACCGCCCGCCGCAACGGCGTCCTCCAGACCGGTTCGCGCATCGTGCCGGAAGAGGTGCCGATCGCTTTTTCCTATGGCGGCAGTTCGCATGCGGTGATGATGGCAACGCCTGATGATCTCGAGGATTTTGCGATCGGATTCAGCCTGACCGAAGGGATCATCACCGGGCCGGCGGAGATATCAGGCATCGAGGTCGTCGAGGGCGAGCAGGGGATCGATGTGCAGGTGAGCCTGATCGACGACGTCGCCGATCGGCTGCGGGCACGACGCCGTAGCATGGCGGGACCGGTCGGCTGCGGGCTCTGCGGCATCGAAACGATCGAACAGGCGGTACGGCCGGTGCCTGACGTTTCGACATCGCCGTTGGCGCTGTCGCATGCGGATATCGTCCGCGCCGTTTCGCTTCTGAACGAGGCGCAGCCGCTGCATCGTGAGACGCGGGCGGTGCATGGCGCCGGGTTCTATCTTCCCGACAGGGGGCTGATTGCCGTGCGCGAAGATGTCGGCCGGCACAATGCGCTGGACAAGCTCTGCGGCGCCGTTATCCGCGCCAGTGAAAGAGGCGGGGATGGCGCCGTCGTCGTCACCAGCCGGCTCTCCGTCGAGATGGTGCAGAAAGCGGCGATCCTCGGCAGCCCGGTGCTCATCGCCATATCGGCGCCGACGGCTCTCGCCATCCGCACGGCCGAAGAAGCCGGCATGACGCTCGTCGCGCTGGTGCGCGGCGAGGATTTCGAGATTTTCACCCACCCGCACCGCATCTCGCCCGGAAGCATTGCCGATGTCGCATGATACCAAGACCAAGCTCGTTTATATGGCAAACCAGATCGCCACCTTCTTCAAGAGCCAGCCGGAAAGCGAGGCAGCGCAGGGGGTCGCCACCCATATCAACAAATTCTGGGACCCGCGCATGCGGCGGCAATTGTTCGAAATTCTGGAGAATGAGGAGAATGGCCTGGACGCGCTCGTGCTTCAGGCCATTCCTCTGATTAGAAAGCCGGAGCCGGTAACACACTAAAGCGCGTTCCTCGCGCTTTAGGTATTTATTTCAATGCTTTAATTCCAAAATCCAGGATCGGTCCGTGCGGAAGGGAGGCAGGAGCAACCTGCCTGCGCATGTGCCGGTGGACAGTAAAGGCTGAAATCAAACCAGATTTGAATCAAGGAGGAGTTTTCATGACTGCAGCGGAAACACGTACAGACGGGGCGTTGGCGGGCCTAGGCCTGCTCGATCGGGAAAGGATCGTCGCAAGGCCCGGGTTCAATCGGTGGCTGGTGCCGCCGGCAGCGCTCGCCATCCATCTCTGCATCGGCATGGCCTATGGTTTCAGCGTGTTCTGGCTGCCGCTTTCCAGGTCGCTCGGGATCACGGCCTCGACGGCCTGCCCCGATCTGACACTTGCCTCGGCGCTGTTCACCACGACCTGCGACTGGCGCGTTGCCGACCTCGGCTGGATCTATACGCTGTTCTTCGTTCTGCTTGGTTCGTCCGCCGCCATCTGGGGCGGCTGGCTCGAGCGCGCCGGTCCGCGCAAGGCGGGCGTCGTTTCCGCCTGCTGCTGGTGCGGCGGCATCATTCTTGCCGCGATCGGCGTCATCACCCATCAGCTCTGGCTGATGTGGTTGGGTGCCGGCGTCATCGGCGGCATCGGTCTCGGTCTCGGCTACATCTCGCCGGTCTCGACGCTGATCAAATGGTTTCCCGACCGGCGCGGCATGGCGACCGGTATGGCGATCATGGGCTTCGGCGGCGGTGCGATGATCGGCGCCCCATTGGCCAACCTGCTGATGAATAGTTTCAAAACCGACAGTTCGGTCGGCGTCTGGCAGACCTTCATCGTCATGGCGGTGATCTATTTCGTCTTCATGATGGGCGGCGCCTTCGGCTATCGCATTCCGCCGGCCGGCTGGCGTCCCGAGGGTTGGACGCCGCCTGCAGCCAAGAGCACGATGATCACCACGAAACATGTGCACCTGCGCGATGCCCACAGGACAAAACAGTTCTGGCTGATCTGGGCGGTGCTTTGCCTCAACGTTTCGGCCGGTATCGGCGTTATCGGCATGGCCTCGCCAATGCTGCAGGAAATCTTCGCCGGTTCGCTGATCGGCCTGCCGGATGTCGGCTTCGCCCAGCTCGACGCCGGGCAGAAGGCATCGATCGCCACGATCGCCGCCGGTTTCGCCGGTTTGCTGTCGCTCTTCAACATCGGCGGACGATTCTTCTGGGCGTCGCTGTCCGACAAGATCGGCCGCAAGAATACCTATTATTGCTTCTTCGTCCTCGGCATCGTGCTCTATGCGCTGGCGCCCACTTTCGCAGGCATGGGCAACAAGGCGCTGTTCGTTCTCTCCTTCGGCATCATCCTGTCGATGTACGGCGGCGGCTTCGCGACGATCCCGGCCTATCTTGCCGATATTTTCGGCACGCAGTTCGTCGGCGCCATCCACGGCCGGCTGCTGACGGCCTGGGCAACGGCCGGCATCGTCGGGCCGGTCGTCGTCAACTATATCCGCGAAGCGCAGATTGCCGCCGGCGTTGCACCCGGGCCAACCCTCTATACCGGCACCATGTATATCCTCGCCGGCATGCTGGCGGTCGGGCTCATCGCCAATGCGCTGATCAGGCCTCTTTCGGACAAGTGGTTCATGTCCGATGACGAGGTTGCTGCGCTGCAGGCGAAGTCGGCGGCGGTCAATGCCGGCCCGACGGGTTCCTTCGGCATCGGCACAGGCGGGCTGGACGCCAAGGCGATGCTTGCCTGGGCCGTCGTCGGCATTCCGCTGCTGTGGGGTGTCTGGGTGACGCTGAGGGCAACCTTCGCGCTGTTCGGCTAAGCCATCAAAGCGCGTCGCATGGGTTTCATGCGGCGCGCTTTATCTTCGTATACAGCGCATCTGATCAAAGTGCCGCCTGCACCGGTATGGTTCAGAACTCTTCCCAGCTCTGGGCGGTCGCTGCGCCTGCACTATGCGCCTTTGCGACACGTGAAACGAGGTGCAGCGCCGGTGAGCCCGCCTGTCTTGGCCCAGCTCCGCCGATGGACTGCGTTTGACCCGGTAGGCGGAACCTCGCCAGCAGGACACGCAGCGTTTCGGCTTCTCTCGCAAGGCTGTGGCTGGCGGCGGTACTTTCTTCGACCATCGCGGCATTTTGCTGGGTTGCCTGATCCAGCGTATTGACCGCCTGGTTGATTTCCTTGAGGCCGGTTGCCTGTTCCCTGGAGGCTTCGACGATGGCGACGACATTGCCGTTGATATCGCCGACCTGTGCGACGATCGCCTCGAGCGCCTTGCCGGTCTCGCCGACGAGGCCGACGCCGTTCTTGACATGCTCGCCCGACGTGTTGATCAGTGCCTTGATCTCCTTGGCAGCTTTGGCGGAGCGCTGGGCGAGCTCCCGCACTTCCTGAGCCACGACCGCAAAGCCCTTGCCGGCTTCACCGGCGCGGGCCGCCTCGACGCCGGCATTCAGCGCAAGCAAGTTCGTCTGGAAGGCGATGTCGTCGATGACGCCGATGATGTTGGTGATCTCGCGGGAGGACTGTTCGATCTGACCCATGGCGGCGACGGCATTGCGGACCACGACGCCGGAATGTTCGGCGCCCTGTTTGGTGATGGCGACGAGGCGACCCGCCTCGTCGGCGCTACGGCTGGAATCGTTGACGGTCGTGGTGATCTCCTCCAACGCGGCGGCCGTCTCTTCGATCGATGCTGCTTGCTGTTCCGTTCGCTTGGAGAAGGAGTCGGCCGCTGCGCCGATCTCGCTCGACCCTGCGGCGATCGCACCGGCATTCTCACCGATCGTCTTCATGGTCTCGGATAGGCCTTTGACAGCGGTGTTGAAATCGTGCCGCAGCTCCTCCATCGATGGAACGAAAGGCGTGTCCACCGTTCTTGTCAGGTCGCCTTCGGAGAGATTGCGCAGCGCTGTGCCGAGAAGGGAAATGGCGCTCATGCGCTGGGTAACGTCGGTCGCGAACTTCACGATCTTGTAGACTTTGCCGTCGGCATCGAGGATCGGGTTGTAGGCCGCCTGTATCCAGATTTGCCGGCCACCCTTGCCGAACCTGACAAATTCGTTGGCGATGAACTCGCCGTGCGCCAACCGCTTCCAGAAGTTGGTGTAGTCGGCCGTATCCGTATAGGCACGATCGCAGAACATGCTGTGGTGCTTGCCGGTGATCTCGGCGAGCGAATACCCCATGGCATTGCAGAAATTCTCGTTGGCGGTCAGGATTTCACCCACCGGGGTAAATTCGATCACCGCCTGCGAGCGCGAGATCGCCTCCAGCTTGCCGGAATCCTCCACCGCCTTCTTTTTCGTTGCGGTGATGTCGGCCGCGAATTTCACGACCTTGTACGGTTTGCCCCCTTTGAAAACCGGATTGTAGGACGCCTGGATCCATATTTCCCGATTGCCCTTGGCAAAGCGTTTGTAGGCGCCGGCGTCATATTCGCCGCGCCCGAGCCGCGCCCAGAATTCGCGATACTCCGCGGTTGCCGTATAGGTCCGCTCGCAGAACATGCCGTGATGCTTACCAACGATCTCGCTCAGGCTGTATCCAAGCGCGTTGCAGAAATTTTCGTTCGCCTTGAGGATATTTCCTTTGAGATCGAATTCTATGATCGCCTGCGATTTGGAGATGGCATCAAGAATGTATTTCGTATCGGAGCTTAGACCAAACATTCCTGTCCCTTTGAGATGCGCAGCTTTGCTGCTTAGGCTGGTAGACGCAAAGGTCGACGAGGAGTGCCGGTCCCGGGACGAACCGTTGACCGGTTCGCAATCCCAATGTGCCGCAAACGTGTCATCCGAACGCTTCACAATCATGCTGACGGGGCATGGTTAATATTGCGTATAAAAGCTGTTGCTAATTTTATGATGTCAGGATGAAAGTCGCAGCTTAGCCGGGTGTCTGGCGCAATAAAAAACCGCCTGAGAGGGCGGTTTTTCAATAAATTAGTGGTTTTTCAAAGATCAGGCGGCCAGTTCATCCGTCTCGTTTTCCTTGAACATCTTGGCGAGGTTCAGAAAGCAGATCATGCCATTCTCCGAGGCGATGATGCCTTCGCAATAGGCCCGGTCGAAGGAGGCGGTTACCTCGGGCACCGGCTGGACCTGGCTGGACGAGATGGTGAGAATGTCCGAGACGCGGTCGACCAGCATGCCGATGACCATGCTGTGAACTTCGGCGACGACGATGGCGCTGCGCTCATTGGCGACCGTGCTCTTCATGCCGAGCTTGAAAGCAAGATCGATGATCGGGATCACCGAGCCGCGCAGGTTCATGACACCGATGACATCGGCCGGTGCATGCGGGATCGGCGTCGACGGCGCCCAGCCGCGGATTTCGCGGATGGTCGTGGTCTTGACGCAGAATTCCTGATCATGCAGGCGGAAGGCAATAATTTCGAGCGTATCGCCGCTGAAGTTAGTCGAATTGATCGTGGCCATTAGAATTCTTCCCAACTATCGTAAGCCAGGGCAGAAGCGGATGCGCCACCATTGGCGCGGACAAGCTTTGCCTTCATACCACGCGATGGCTTTGCGCTCGGCGAAGCATCGTTACGGTTATCGATGACTTTAGCGAAAGAGTGTTGCCCAAATCTAAATTGAAAGACGAGATTGAGAAGGTTTTTAAGCTCGGATGAAGGGGAGGCAGTTTTGCTGCCGATCTCCTCCAGCCGATATTTTTGCAGCAATTCAAAGTGCTACAGCGTCCTTTGCGCGTCTAAAAGACGCGCGGCGCTGCAGTCGGGATTCTGAAGAAGAATTTCGCCGATTTACTCAGCTTATCGTCTTTTCGATCTGCGAGACCGCCCAATCGACCTGCTCCCTTGATATGACCAGTGGTGGAGCGAGGCGAATCGTGTGGTCGTGGGTGTCCTTGGCGAGAAGGCCGCGCTCCTTCAGCGCATGGCAATATTGCCGGGCGCCGCCGGCTTCGGGTTCCAGCTCGATGGCCATCATCAGGCCGCGGCCGCGTACGTCCCTGACGATGTTCGAGCGGATCGATCTCAGGCCTTCGAGGAAGTAGTCGCCCATAACAGCGGCGTTCTCGATCATGCCCTCTTCCGCCAAAACCTTGAGTGCTGCGCGCGCCACTGCGCAGGCGAGCGGATTGCCGCCGAAGGTCGAACCGTGCTGGCCGGGCTTCAGCACGCCCAGAACTTCGGAATTCGAAAGCACGGCCGACACCGGATAGAAGCCGCCGGACAGCGCCTTGCCGATCAGCGTCACGTCGGCCTCGATGCCTTCGTGCTCCTCGGCCAGCAGCTTGCCGGTACGGCCGAGGCCGGTCTGGATCTCGTCGAGGATGAGGGTGACGTTGTTTGCCGTGCAAAGCTCGCGGATGCGGGTGAAATAACCCGACGGCGGGATGATGACGCCGGCTTCCCCCTGGATCGGTTCGATCAGGGCGGCCACGGTATTTCTGTTGATTGCGGCGGCGAAAGCCTCGGCATCGCCGAAGGGAATGATGCGGAAACCTGACGTGTAGGGGCTGAAACCGCTGCGGGCCTCGGGATCTGTGGAGAAACTGATGATGCTCAGCGTCCGGCCATGGAAATTATCGGCGCAGACGATGATTTCCGCCTTGCCCTCCGGCACGCCCTTGACCTCGTAACCCCATTTGCGCACCGCCTTAATGGCGGTCTCCACCGCTTCGGCGCCGGAATTCATCGGCAGGATCTTATGCGAGCCGGTGAGAGCCGCGAGCTCTTCGTAGAGATAGGCGAGCTGATCGTTGCGAAAGGCGCGGGAGGTGAGCGTCAGCCTGCCTGCCTGTTCGACCATGGCGGCGAGGATTTTCGGATGGCAGTGGCCCTGGTTGACGGCGGAATAGGCCGAGAGACAATCGAGATAACGGTTGCCGTCGGTATCCCAGACATAAACACCTTCGCCACGCGTCAGCACCACGTCGAGCGGCTTGTAGTTATGGGCGCCGAGCCGTTGTTCCGTGGCGATCAGTTTTTCCGAAGTGTTCATGGTCGTACTCCCTCTAATCTTATTTCACGCATGTCGTTATCGCAAAACCGCTGCACACTTTTGCTCGACATGCTCTTACGCGGCGCGTGTCGGACGATCGAAGATGCGGCGGCCGAAGAGGCTTGCCGTCAGTTCCACCAGGATGCGGGCGCTCTTGCCGCGATCGTCGAGAAACGGATTGAGCTCGACGAGATCGAGCGACGAGACGAGGCCGCTGTCCGAAAGCATTTCCATCACCAGATGCGCCTCGCGAAAAGTCGCGCCGCCCGGAACCGTCGTGCCGACGCCCGGCGCAATCTCGGGATCGAGGAAATCGAGGTCGAGGCTGACATGCAGCAGGCCGTTCGCCTTGGTGACGACATCGAGGATCTCACGCATGATGGCGCCAATGCCCTGCTCGTCGATCGCGCGCATGTCGAAGACATTGACGCCGTGTTCGTGGATTTCCTCGCGCTCGCGCGCATCGACCGAACGGATGCCGACCTGGAAGACATTCTTCGGATCGACGAACGGACGGTCCTTCGGCAGGATCTCGGCGAACTCCGCCTCGCCGCAGAAGAAGGCGACCGGCATGCCGTGAATATTGCCGGAGGGCGAGGTGGCCGGGGAATTGAAATCGGCATGGGCGTCGAGCCAGAGCACGAAGAGCGGGCGGTCTTTGCTGGCGGCATAACGGGCCATTCCGGAGACGCTGCCCATGGAGAGGCTGTGGTCGCCGCCAAGAATCAGCGGGAAACGGCCGGAGGCGGCCACGTCGTGGACGCTGCTTTCGAGGGCGCGCGTGAAGGCGCCGACGATCCTCAGATTATGGGCCTTCGGGTGGTTCGGCAGGTCCATTGCTGGCACGATCCTGAGATCGCCGATATCGGCGACGTCATGGCCAAGCTCGATCAGCGTCTGGTCGACGCCGGCTATGCGCAGGGCCGCGGGGCCCATGGCAGCCCCTCTGCGGCCGGAGCCTTCTTCCAGCGGCGCGCCGATGAGGGTGACAGATCGCGATTGCGCATTCATGTGGAGGGCTCCGTGTTGAGGCCTGTTTCGGCCGATAGTGGGACAAAGGGCTGGCGGCAAAAAGATGGAAAAGTGTCAGAAATGGACTATGATTGCGCAGATTGATAAACCCATTTTGACAAAGTGATCAGCGTGGATGATCTCGACACCGAACTTCTGAGTGCACTTCGCCATAACGCCCGGATTTCCGTCTCCTCGCTTGCGGCGATGACCGGCGCATCGCGGGCAACGGTTGCCACCCGTATCGACCGGCTGGTGGCCAGCGGCACCATCGTCGGCTTCACCATCCGCACCGGCCATGAGACGCGCTCCGCCGGCGTGCGCGCCATCGTCATGATCGAGGTGCTCGGCAAGCTCGCCGACAGGGTGGCCGATCAGTTAAGGGGCCTGCCGCAGGTGCGCGCGCTTCACAGCACCAACGGCAAATGGGATTTCGTCGCCGAACTCGAGGATCGCGACCTTGCCGCCTTCGACGAGACGCTGCGCCGCATCCGGCTAATCAACGGCATCAATTCGACCGAGACCAACATCCTTCTGAAGACCAGCAAAACCGGTTTCTAAGCCGGCTTAAAGCTCGTGCATGCTGTCCTCAAACTGCTGCACAGCTTCTTGCGAGAGGCATCAATATTCCCGTTCGTAGACAATCCCGGCTTCGCCCTCACCGTTGCCACCGGCCCCCCCGCGCAGCTTGACGCCGCGGCCGACATCGAGGTTGATCACCGCCTTGGCGCCAGCCGAACCGCCCTGCTGCAACTCGAAATAGGTGCGGTCGTTGAGGTAGCGGCCGACGCTGACGCTCGTCTGGCCCTTGGAATCGGTGCTGACGTCGAAATCGTCGACGCCGAGCTGGTTGCGCAGGCCTTCGAAAAGCGACGTCGAGCGGTTGCCGGCCAGCTGACTGACCGCGTCGGCGAGCTGAGCGATCTGCACCGGCGAGAGCTTCGACATCGACTGGCCGAAGATCAGCTGCGCCAGCACCTCGTCCTGCGGCAGTTCGGGCGAGGAGGAGAAGGTGATCGCGGGGTCGGTAGCGAGGCCGGCGACGTCGACGGTCAGCGTCGTCGAGCCTGAGGCCGAGGTCGCTTCCATATCGAGCGCCGGCGTCAGGTCGCCGGCGAAGGTGATCCTGCTCTTGTCGGAAAAATCCAGCCGGCGGTTGAGAATGGTCATGCGGCCGCGGCGCATGGTGAAACCGCCGGTCACGATGGGTGCAGCCGCCGTTCCGCGGATCGTCACCAGACCGCCAAGCTCGGCATCGATGCCGCGGCCGCGCACGAAGATATGCGAGGGCGCGTCGATTTCGAGATCCAGCGTGATCACGGAGGATTTCTCTCCGGGTTTCTGCTCGCCGTCATCCCGCAACTGCGCAAGTACAGCCCGCGGCGCATTCTTGTGGCGGATGTCGATTTCTCTCAGCGAGGTGGGCAATTTTTCCGGGACCGTGATCGAGGTCTTGTCCAGTCGAAGCTTGCCGCTTAGCGTCGCATTGGTGATCGGCCCGCGCAGGCCGACCGTGCCATTGACTGTCGAGACGACAAGGGTTCCATCGACATAGACCGCCTTGTCGAGCTTGATCGAAATGTCAGCGGGAAAACCTCCGGCCGGCTGGATGCCGATGGTGCCGCTGGCCGAAATCGTACCGCCGCCGCCAAGGTTGCCGGTGAGGCGCGATATCACGGCCTGGCTGCCATTGAAGGTCACGGTCGCCGTCAGATTGTTGACGGCCATATTGCGCCGAACGTCGACGAGCTTTGCGCCATTGGTCGAGACAGTGCCGTTGATGACGGGTGCTGCGGCCGTTCCGCCAATCTGCAGGTTGACGGTGGCGACGCCGTCCGCGACGAGGCCCTGTTGCGCAAGCGGGGCGCCGAGCACGGCGAAAGGAAGATTGCCTGTGAAGCGCATGTCCATGGCGCGATTGCCTGTGATGACGACGCTGCCGCCGCCCTTCAGCGACATGCCGGCGTCACCGGCAAGACTGGTATCGACCGTCAGCTTGTTTCCGGCAAGTTTGCCTGATGCGCCGATGCTGAACGGCGAAAGGCCGGCACCTTTTGTCTGGCTCGTCGCTGCGTTCTTCCAGTCGACCTTGAAGTCGACGGAGGGCGCCGATAGCGCGCCGGTGGCTTTTACGGTCGCAGAGACCGCGCCCTCGGCTGCAAGGCCGGGAACGAAGCCGTTGGCAATGCCGGCCGGAAGATTGTTGGTATTCGCCGTGACATCGAGCGACCGGATCGACGTGCCGGCGATGGCAAGATTGCCGGCAGCTTTCAGCGCGATGCCGCCGCCGCCGTTGAGGGCGGCATCGAAATCCAGCCTGTCACCGGTGTATTTTCCCGTCGCCGCCAGCGCAAGGCGAGATAGGCCGGCAGCCTTGGTGTGGCTGGTAGCGGCATCCTTCCAGTCGAGCTTGAAATCGACGATCGGATTTGCCGGCGTTCCCGACGTCACGGCGCTTGCCGAAAGCGTGCCTTCGGCACCGAGTCCTGGAACGAAGGCGTTTGCGATATTTGCCGGCAGCGCCGGAATATCGGCATTGATCGAAAGGTCCCGAATGGCAGTTCCCGCGATTGTGACGCCGCCCGTCGCCTTGGCCAACACACCGTCCTTGCCGGCGAGATTGGCTTCGAAATCGACCCTGTCATTGGCGAACTTGCCGGAAGCCGCAGCACTCAGGCCCGAAAGGCCGCTGCTCTTGGTCTGGGCGGTCGCAGCGTTCTTCCAGTCGAGCTTGAAATCGACCGCCGGCTTTGGCAGCGCGCCGGAGGCAGATGCTGTTCCCGAGACTGTGCCTTCGGCCGCAAGACCCGGGACGAAGCCGTTGGCGAGGCCTGCCGGAAGGTTGGCGAGATCGGCCTTGACGTCAAGATTGCGGACCGACGTGCCTGAAATCGCAATATTGCCGGCGGCCTTCAGCGACAGGCCGTCCTGGCCGCCGAGATTGGCTTCGAAATCGAGCCTGTCGTCGGCGAAGCGTCCGGATGCGGCAAGCGCTAAGCCCGAGAGATGAGCGCTTCGGGTATGGCTGGTCGCAGCATCCGTCCAGTCGAGCTTGAAATCGGCTTTCGGTGCGGCGGGTGTCCCGGTGGCGGACAGGGTGCCTGATACCGTGCCGCCGGCCGCCAGATCGGGAACGAAGGCATTTGCGAGACTGGCCGGAAGCTTGGCGATCTCGGCATCGACCTTGATGCTGTCGATCGCCGTACCCGCCAATGCGACATTGCCCATGGCCTTCAGTGAGAAGTCTTTATCGCCGCTGACTGCCGCATTGAAATCAAGCTTGTTGTCGGCAAATTTTCCCGATGCGGCCACGCCGAGCGCGGCAAGGCCGGCACGTTTCGTGTGACTCGTCGCAGCATCCTTCCAATTGAGGTCGAAATCGGCACTCGGGGCGGAAAGCGACCCGCTGGCCGAGATCTTTCCTGAGATCGCGCCTGCGGCGGCGAGATCGGCGACGAAGCTGTTTGCGATATTCGCCGGGACATTTGCCAGCGCTGCATCGACTTTGATGCTGTCGATCGCCGTACCGGCCAATGCGACATTGCCCATGGCCTTCAGTGAGAGGTCTTTATCGCCGCTGACTGCCGCATTGAAATCAAGCTTGTTGTCGGCAAATTTTCCCGATGCGGTCACGCCGAGCGCGGCGAGGCCGGCACGTTTCGTGTGGCTCGTCGCAGCATCTTTCCAATTGAGATCGAAATTGGCGGTCGGAGCGGAGAGCGACCCGTTGGCCGAGACTGTTCCTGAGATCGCGCCTTCGGCGGCGAGATCGGCGACGAAGCTGTTTACGATATTTGCCGGTACATTCGCCAGTGCGGCGTCGATTGTGACGTTGCCGAGCGTCGTGCCCGTGATGGCGACATTGCCGGTTGTCTTCAGCGAGAGACTGTTGGGGCCGCCGATCACGGTGTCGAAATCGAGTTTGCTGTCGGCGAATTTTCCGGATGCCTTGACGGCGAGCTCGGCAAGCCCCGCACGCTTCGTCTGGCTCGTCGCAGCATTTTTCCAATCGAGATCGAAATTGGCGGTGGGATTAGCGAGGGAGCCGGAAGCCCCCACTTTTCCCGTAATCGTGCCTTCGGCGGCGAGATCGGGAACGAAACCATTGGCGATGCGGGCAGGCAGATTGAGGATATCGGCGTCGACATCAAGCACCGGCGCCTTCGGGTCGGCGAGCGTGACATTGCCGGCAGCCCTCAGCGACAGGCCGTCACTACTGCCGACCGTCGTGTCGAAATCGAGCTTATTGTCGGCGAATTTGCCGCCGGCGGTGATGCCGAGCGGTGCCAGGCCCGCCCCCTTCGTCTGACCCGTCGTCGCATCCTTCCAGTCGAGCTTGAAGTCGGCGACCGGTGCTGCCGGCGTTCCGGTCACGGCAATCGTACCTGAGATCGTGCCGTCGGCTGACAGGTTGGGCACGAAACCATTGGCAAGCGCTGCCGGCAACTCGCGGATGTCTGCATCGATCTTCAGCGTTTCGCCGGCGGAACCGGTGACGGTCACCGAGCCGGTGCCGGTTTTCAGCATCAGTCCGTTCAGGCTGGCGGCACCGCCGCCGATTGCGACCTGCGTCGGTGCGGCAAGCTCGATCGGGATATTGCGGGGGCTTGCCGAGAAGCGATCAAGGTTCAGGTGCATCGTGCCGCCCGCCGCTTCGATACTGCCGGTGGCCAGCACGGGATTGCCGTCATAGGCCGCATCGAGATCGAAATCGGTATGGTCTTGCTGCTTGGTAAAACCGAGCGAAAGGCCGGCGAGCCTGTTCGTTCCGGCACTCACCTCCTCGGCCTTGACCGTGCCGTTTGCCGCAAGGGCTTTGAGATCGCTGACCGTGACATCGATATCCGGCTTGACGATCGCAAGCGTATCACGGCGGATCGAGCCGCCGGTCGCAAGCAGCTTGAGCGCAATCCTGCCGCTGTCGCTGCTGACGCCGAGCGACCCTTTGAGATCGCCTTCGGCCTTCTGTCCGCCGAGTGCGGCGAGCAGGCCGATATTGGGGAAATCGAAGGTCAGCGCGCCTGTCGGCTCAAGGGAAGACGAGAATTCCACATTGCCGGTCAGCCGGTTGCCGCCGATATCGGCGGTCAGTGTCGGAATGCTCGTCTTGCCGTCCTGCGAGCGGATGTCGCCGTTGATGCCGATCGGCTGGCCGTCGATCGTGCCGGTGGCGGCGATCCTGCCCTGCGGGGCCTTGGGATCGGCGAGACCCGACAGGTCGATATTGAGGTTGCCGAGCACGCGGTCGGCCATTTCAAGGCTGGGCGCCTTGAGATTGGCCGTGACGGAAATCGCCGGGAGCTCACCCCCCACTCTCAACGCATAACCCGCCCCGCCGCTGGCGCCGGGGATGAGCTTGCCGATGTCAGGCAACCGGCCGGAGAGATCGGCGTTCAAGATCCCGCCGTCGAGCGCGACGTTGCCCGCCGCTTCGAGCGTGCCGGACTTCAGGACGAGATTGGACAACGCGAATTTCGACGGGATGGTGCCGACCACCTGGCTTTCGAGCGAGATCGGCCCGTCGAACTTGCCTGTTGCCGCAGCCGGCAGGGCTGCCGGGTTGATGGTGAGCTTGAGGTTGCCGGTCAGCGCTTGGTCTGTCAGCCGATAGGAGCCGTTGAGGCTGCCGTTGATATTGGCGCTTTCGACGGTGGTGCCGTTGAAGCCGATACCACTGGGCGAGATCTGCAGCGGCGAGGCGATGGTGATCGGGCCTTGGACCGCACGATTGAGGTTCGGCTCGGCAAAGGTCGCGTCGCCGGCAACGAGGCGCAACTGGACGCTGCCGGAACGGGCGGCGAGATTGAAGGCGTCGCTCTTTGCTGTCAGCTTGATGTTGCCGATATTGGCCTGCGGCAGGGTTGCGGTGTCGAGCGAGCCGCTGACGTTCAGTCGGGCGGTCTGCGCATCGCCTGTTAGTGCCAGGTTGAGGCCTGATATCAGGAAGCGGGCTTCGCCTTCGGCGAGCGGCCAGCGGAAATCGACAGGCCCCGACGTGCCGAGCAGATTGGCGTTCAGGCTGTTGTTGCCGGCAGGATCGAGGGTGCCCGAGGCGGCGATCACAACGCTGCCGGTGGCGATATTGCCGGTCTGGATATCGATCTTGCCGTGATTGTCGAAGGTGGTGGCAAGATCGATATTGGTCTGGCCGGCAAAAAGCGGCCGGAATGCCGATGGAAGCAGCGAGCTCAGGTCACCGCCGCCCTTGAGGTCGAGGTGGTGCAGCCCGTCTTCCGTAATCTGGTGCCGCGCTTCGATTGCGGCACGCTGCTGCCCGTCGAGGGCAGCCTGCAATTTGCCTTTCCAATCGGATATCGGCCCCTGGCCATCGAGATCGATGTTGACGGCCGGGCTGTCCGGCAGACCGAGAAAGCCTGCCAGCAGCCCGCCCTTCGGCTCGGACAGCTGCGCCTTCAGCCGCAGCCGGTTTTCGGCTGGCGCAAAAGCGATGTCGGCGGCAAGCCGCGCATCCGGAACCGCGTGACGGCTGACATTGACGACGGCCTCGCCGCCATCGCCGTTCGCCGAAAGGCTGCCTTCGGCGGCGAGCGCAAAGGCGCGGCCGGCAACGGGTGCGGCAAGTTTGATATCGGGCAGCGCGATGCGGTCTATATCGACCTTGATCGGAAGGCTGAATCCGCCGGAATTTTCAGCCTTCGGCCGCGAGGGCAGGGTGCGCACCGGCTTGCGCAGCACGTTGATCGCTTCGATCTCGAAGCGTTTGGCATGGAAGGTTCCGGTCAGCAGCGCAAGCGGATTCCAGTCGATCGCGACGCCATGAATTTCCGCAAAGACGCCCCTGGTGTCGGAGATGGAGATCTCGGCGGCGCGAAGCCCGCCGGTCAAAAGGCCTTGCGGTTCGCGAACCTCGATCGTCATGTCGCGATTGGACAGCGTGGAGGCTATCTTTTCGGTGACGATGCGGGCACCAAAACTGGTGAAGCCGAAGATCGCCAGTGCTACGACCGCGAGAATCAACGTGGCGCCGACGACATAGCCGGTGAGCCGTACGACCCAGTTGACGATTTTTGTCAGCGTTTGCATCGGCGCGGACACTACCCCGTTTTCATGACGGCCCACAGATCGGAAAACACGAGCGGAATCGGCAATCCTAGAAAGATTGGCCGATGCCGGCGTAGATTCCGTAATCTGTGCCATCTTCGTACTTGTTCAGCGGCATGGCAAAATCAAGCCGCAGCGGGCCGAAAGGCGTTGCATATCGTATTCCGGCGCCGGCACCGGCGCGAATATCGGAAAAACCCGGAAAGGTGCTGTCCGATACGGTGCCGACATCGATGAAGGGCACGATGCCGATCGTATCGGTGATCTTGATGCGGGCCTCCAGCGAACCGGTCACATAGGAACGGCCGCCGGTGGGATCGCCATCGTCGTTATAGGGCGAGATTTCCTGATAGCTGTATCCGCGCACGGAGCCGCCGCCGCCGGCAAAGAAGCGCTGCGTGGCGGGAATGTCCCCAATGCTGTCGCCGCCGATCAGGACGCCGGCGGCAACCTTGCCGGCAAGCACCACGCCGTCTTCCTGTCCGAACGGCAAGTAGCCGGAGATCGAGCCCTCGAATGCCGCATAGGGCGTGGCGTTGAAGATCTCGTAGCCGGGCTTAGCCGAGAATGTTGCGCGATAACCCTCCGTCGGGTTGAACTTGTCGTCGCGTGCGTCGCGGTCATATTGGATCGGCAAGGTGAAGGTCAGGTAGTCGTTCGTGCCGAAGGCGTCGTCGTCGCGCTCCCAGCTGACCTCGCCGGCTGCCGAGACGGTGTCCCGGTCGGTCAGTTCGTAGGAAAGGCCGAGCGAGGCGGTGACGAGCGTGGCGTTATAGGCATCCGGATTTTCGGTCTTGGCGACGATGCTGGCCTTCAGCGTGGCGGCGGGAAAGAAGGCGCCGGGCTTGGTGAACAGGATGCCGGCGGAATAGTCGAGGCTGCCGACATCGGTCGTTTCGCCAAGCCGCGAGACCGCTCCCTCGATCCTCAGCGTTTCGGCTTCGCCAAAAAGGTTGCGGTGGCCCCAATAGCCCTGAACACCGAAGCCGTCGGTGGTGGAATATTGCGCGCCGACGCCGAAGTAGCGCCTCTTGCCCTCTGAAACTTCGATCGTCATCGGCAAGGTGCCGTCCGATGCCAGCGCATCTCCTTGGTGAATGGTGACGCTCGAAAAGACGCCGAGGGCGCGAAGCCGCTCGCCGGCTTTCTTCAACGTTTCCGGGGAATAGGCTTCGCCCTTGTTCAGCCGGGAATAACGCTGGATGAAAGCTGGCTTGACGGTCTTCTCGCCGGTGACGCCGACATCGCCGATCGGAGCGATGGGGCCGCCCTCGGCAGCAAGGACGATATCGACGGTATCGCTGTTGTGATCGGCGACCACCTTGCGTTCGGTCAACTTGGCGAAGGGCCGGCCTTCGCTCTTCAATTGTTCGACGATCTTGTCGCCGGCCCTGATGATCGCCAACGAGCCGGCTTGCGCACCCGGGGCGAGATCGTAATCGGCGGGATTATGGTTTGCGGCATCGCCGCCGAACTGGACCTCCCTGACCTTGAAAACGGGGCCGGGAGCAATGGCGACGGTGACGGGAATCGGCCCGGACCGGTCGAATGTCGGATTGGGCGGCAGGTCGTCGATATTCTTGCCGTCGATGGTGATCGTCACCAGGCCGCCATAACGGGCCTTTTCATACAGAGTGGCGATCAGCCGCTCCCGGTCGTCGCGCGCCTTGACGACGACGCCGAGATCGCCGGAAACCGGCAGCTTCTGGTCGCTGACGAGACGGGAACTGTTTTCCAACGCTTCTTTCAGGTCCGGATCGGCGGTATCGGCTTTGAGGTCGACCTGGTAGCGCACCGGATCGGGCACCTGTTCGCCTTCGTCTTCCTCTTTGCCGAAAATGGTGATGCCGAAAAGCTTGAAGGCGTAAGCGTCGCCGATCAGCACCGGTGAGAACGCAGCCGCCGCTGCGACCACCATCATGGTGCCTGTTCGCCGATACGCAGTACCTGTTTTCGGGCCTGTCCCTCTGATCCGCATCCGCCGCTTTTGGTTGTGTCTACATTGAAGCTTCGTTGCCCAGCCATGAATAGCTTAGCGGCAAAATCGCGCGAGGTGTACCATTTTAAATTGCCAACGCGCTAATTTAGCACAAAAAATCCCGGACCTGTGTCCGGGATTTCTTGAATTTGCCGATTTCAGTGCGCTCTCAGCGCGGGCAACTATCGATATAGCGGCGGCCGTAGCGGTCGCGATAGTAGCACTGGCCGGGCTGTTCGGCGACGCTGCCGATGAGGGCGCCGGACACGCCGCCGATAGCGGCGCCGACTGCCGCGCCACGGACGTTGCCGGTGACTACGCCGCCGATGACGGCGCCTGATGCAGCGCCGATGCCGGCGCCTTGCTGCGTCGGCGTGCAGCTTGCGATCGACAAGCCGATCAATGCGAGTATGACAACTTTCTTCATCTTTTCTCTCCGAGGTTGTTGCCCAGCGGGCAAAGGCCGTCCCTTTTATTTTTTGTCAGGCTAGACCGAAAACTATGTCGGAAGAAAGGGTTGTCCACTGCTGTCCTGATTTTTTTCGATACAGGATGTTGTCGCCAGCTGCACGGTTTCGCGAATTTCCATTATGCTTGCCACATCAATTTCGTTGATCGCGGCTCGCATATTCTTTATCTGGAATCATTCAAAACTCTGCGCCTTTTGCCGCAGTTGATGTTAAAGCAAAGGGCAAGGGTTGACGCGCGAACGTCCGGTCAGCAAGAACGGTCGCGTGATACTGGAGCATATGATGGATTTCGAAGCGTATTTTAAAAGCGAGCTGGACGGGCTTCACATCGAGGGCCGTTACCGCGTTTTTGCCGATCTCGAACGTCACCGCGGCAATTTTCCGCGCGCGACGCGCCATACGGCCGATGGCGCAAAAGAAGTTACCGTCTGGTGCTCCAACGACTATCTCGGCATGGGCCAGCATCCCAAGGTGATCGAGGCGATGAAGAACGCCATCGACCACTGTGGCGCGGGTGCGGGAGGCACCCGGAATATTTCTGGCACCAACCATCACCACGTCGTGCTCGAACGTGAGCTTGCCGATCTGCACGGCAAGGAAGCTGCCCTGATCTTCACATCAGGCTATGTTTCCAACTGGGCGGCACTCGGCACGCTCGGTGCGAAGATTCCCGGGCTCATAATCTTCTCTGACGCTATGAACCATGCCTCGATGATCGAGGGTATTCGCCACGCCAAGTGCGACAAGGTGATCTGGAAGCACAATGACGTGGCCGATCTCGAGGCCAAGCTCGCTGCCGCCGATCCGAGGGCGCCGAAGCTGATCGCCTTCGAGAGCGTCTATTCGATGGATGGCGATATCGCCCCGATCAAGGAGATCTGCGATCTCGCCGACAAATATGGCGCGATGACCTATCTCGACGAAGTGCATGCCGTCGGCATGTACGGCCCGCGTGGCGGCGGCATTGCCGAACGCGAGGGGCTGATGGACCGGTTGACCGTCATCGAGGGCACGCTCGGCAAGGCTTTCGGGGTGATGGGCGGCTATATCGCCGCTTCGACGGCGCTTTGCGATTTCATTCGCTCGTTTGCCTCCGGCTTCATCTTCACCACGGCGCTGCCGCCGGCACTTGCCGCCGGCGCCGTCGCCTCGATCCAGCACCTGAAGGTCAGCCAGTTCGAGCGCGCCCGCCATCAAGATCGTGTCCGCAAGCTGAGAGCGCTGCTCGACCAGCGCGGCATTCCGCATATGCCCAATCCGAGCCATATCGTGCCGGTGCTGGTCGGCGATGCGGCCAAGTGCAAGTGGATCTCCGATCTGCTGCTCGACAATTGCGGCGTCTACGTCCAGCCGATCAACTATCCGACCGTGCCGAAGAAGACCGAGCGCCTGCGCATTACGCCGACGCCGCTGCATTCCGACGCCGATATCGCCCATCTGGTTGAGGCGCTGCATTCGCTCTGGTCGCGCTGCGCACTCGCAAGGCACGTCGCCTGATTTTTCGATGATCGCTCGGTTCGAACCGTAATTCAGGGCCTCCACCGGAGGCTCTGACAGCGATCGGTCTTGCTCCCGCAAAGACGCTGGAACAAACCTCCCTTGCCCGTCCAAGATCGTCCGCTCTGCGCTTGGTCTTAACACCGATGACACATCGCAATCGGCCTGACCGATGCGCATCGATCTTTCCCTGTGCTTGCCTCTTGCCGCAACTGTGTTGCCGATCCGAGCTTTGGTGTGGCGTGAGAAAACCTTTTCTCACTTGACATAAGGATTGGTAAAAGCTTTTCTCAGATCACTTCAGAAGGAGGACGTTCTGAACATATCGGGAGGAAAAAGAGGCAGGATCACCATCCACGAGGTGGCGGCTGCTGCCGCGGTGAGCATCTCGACGGCGTCGAAAGCTCTCAATGATACCGGCCGGATGGGGTCGGAAACGCGCGAGCGGGTGAAACGGATCGCCGCCGAGATCGGATACCGGCCGAATGCGCTGGCGAGAGGTCTTCTCAGCAAGCGCAGCTTCACCATCGGGCTGCTGACGAACGATACTTACGGCCGTTTCACGCTGCCTGTCATGGCGGGTATCTCGGATGCTCTCGTCGATCACGGCGTTTCGGTCTTCCTGTGCGCCATCGAAGACGATCCGGCGCTCGCCCAGATCCATGTCGATGCGATGCTGGACAAACAGGTCGACGGCATCATTGCGACGGGAAAACGCCTGGATCGGCGCCTGCCTGTCGATCTTTCGAATTTGCATGTGCCTGTCGTCTACGCATTCACGGAGGGGACGCAGAACAGTGTCACCTTCCGTTCGGACGACGAACAGGGTGCGCGGCTGGCGGTGGAATGGCTCGTGAAGATCGGACGGCGGCGGATTGCGCACATCACCGGGCCGGAGGACTTCTTCTCAGTGCGGGAACGTGCCGGCGCCTATCACGAGGTGGCAGGTCACCGTGAGCCGGTGCTCTACGGCGTCTGGTCGGAAAGCTGGGGGCATGATGCGGTCGAACAGCTTTGGAAGAGGTCGGGAGAAAAACCGGATGCTCTCTTCTGCGGCAATGACCAGATCGCCCGCGGCGCGGTGGATGCGTTGCGCGAGCGCGGCGTCAAGGTGCCGCAGGACGTCTCGGTCATCGGCTTCGACAATTGGGAGATTGTCGCGGCCCAGACGCGGCCGCCGCTGACGACGGTGGACATGGAACTGAAGGAGCTCGGGCGGCAAGCCGGATTGACGGTGCTCGCGCTTGCGGAAGGACGGCCTGTCGAGCCGGGAGTGAGGAAATTGCCGTGCCGGCTGATCGTCCGGCAGTCATGCGGGGGTACAGCCCCGAAGGAATGAGAACAAGAGAATGAGCAAAGGCGCGAGGAGATGCGCCATATCGGGAGGAGTGTCATGATCAAGCGTCTATTGGCGGCGACCAGCATCGCTACCTTGTGCCTGTTTTCGGCCGCGTCAGCTGCCGAGAATGTCGAAATGTGGGTTCGTACGGGGATCGGCGACGCCTTCAAGAAGGTCGTCGAAGCCTATAATTCCGGTCACGAGAACAAGGTCGTGATGACCGAGGTGCCGTTCTCCGAACTCGTGCAGAAATATGCGACGGCGATCGCCGGCGGACAGGCGCCGGACGCCCTGTCGATGGATCTGATCTATAATCCGGCCTTTGCTGCGGCCGGCCAGCTGGAAGACCTGACGGACTGGGCAAAATCCCTGCCCTATTTCAACTCGCTTTCGCCATCGCATGTTCGCCTCGGCACCTATCAGGACCGGATTTACGGCCTGCCGCTTTCGGTCGAGACCTCCGTCTTTGCCTGGAACAAGGATCTCTACAAGAAGGCAGGTCTCGACCCGGAAATGGCACCTGTGAATTGGGACGAAATCACCGCCAATGCCGAGAAGATCCGGGCGCTGGGTGACGATACCTACGGCTTCTATTTCTCCGGCGGCGGCTGCGGCGGCTGCATGATCTTCACCTTCACGCCGTTGGTCTGGGGTGCGGGCGCCGATATCCTGTCGGCCGACAGCAAGACGGCGACGCTCGATACGCCGCAGATGCGCAAGGCCGTCGATATCTACCGCAACATGATCAAGAAGGACCTCGTGCCGGCAGGAGCCGCCAGCGACAACGGCGCCAACTTCCTGACCTTCACCAACGGCAAGATCGGCCAGCAGAGCCTTGGCGCCTTTGCCATCGGCACGCTGGTGACCGAGCATCCCGATATCAACTTCGGCGTAACGCTCATTCCTGGCGTCGACGGGAAGCCTTCGTCCTTTGCCGGCGGCGACAACTTCGTCATCACCAAGGGCACGAAGAAGATCGACGCGGTGAAGGAGTTCATCGAATATGTATATTCGATGGACGGCCAGAAGATCATGGCGAAGTATGGCAGCCTGCCGACGCGCGGCGATATCGCCGACAAGGTGCTTGAGGGCCTCGATCCGCGCATGCAGGTCGGCCTGAAGGCGATCGGTGTGGCCAAGACCCCCTATACGCTGCAGTTCAACGATCTGATCAACAGCGCCAACGGGCCATGGGCAAGCTTCACCAACGCCGCGATCTTCGGCGAAGACGTCGACGGCGCGTTTTCGAGTGCGCAATCGGAAATGCAATCGATCATCGATAGCGGCCAGTAAACTCTCCCCCGGCCGCGGCCGGGGAGCGGTGGCAGCTTCCCGGCCAATCCCACTCGACAGATGCGGAGCGTTTGATGACCGGTTCCGGTTCAGAGATTCTATTGCCTCGACGCAGGCGACGGCGCCGATCGAACTGGCGCGGCCTCGTCTACATCGCACCGGCCATGGCGCTGGTCATCGTCTTCTTTATCATGCCGGTTCTCTTCACCGGATGGATGAGCCTGCACAACTGGCCGCTGATGGGGGCGTCCCGCTGGATCGGCTTCAACAATTATTTCCGCATGGCCAACGATACCCGTTTTATGACGGCACTGAATTTCACGGCCTATTATACCGTGATCGTCACCATCGCGATCTTCGCGATCGCGTTTCCGCTGGCAATCTTCGTCGAGAAGGAACGGCAGTTCGTCGGCGCCTACCGGACGATCATCTTCCTGCCCGTCGTGGTCGGTCTTGCGACAGCCTCGCTGCTGTGGGTCTGGCTCGCCAATGTCGATAGCGGCTTCATCGGCCCGGCCTTGAAGGCGCTCGGCCTCGTCGAAAAGAGCCCCAATCTTCTTGCGACCTTCGACACCGCCTTTCTGACGATCGTGGTGATGGTCGTCTGGAAGATCGCCGGCTTCACCATGATCATTCTTTTGACCGGGCTTCAGGCCATTCCGTCCGAGCTGACGGAGGCTGCCCGCATCGACGGCGCCGGCCGCTGGCAGCGTTTCCGGCATCTGACGCTGCCGCTGATGCGCAAGACGATCGCACTGGCGCTGATCGTCTCCGTCACCGGTTCGATCCTCGCTTTCGATCAGTTCTACATCATGACGTCAGGCGGACCGCAGAACAAGATGATCTCGGTGGTCTACTACATCTTCAATCAGTCGTTCGTGTCGTTCAATCTTGGTTATGGCGCAGCGCTGTCGATCGTGCTTCTCGCCATCCTAATGGCGATCAGCATCGTGCAGCTCTGGCTGCTTCGCGTCGGGGAGGAGCGTCCATGACCACCTCAAGGGAGCGCCGCGCGCGCAAGGCCATCCGGACGAAGTCGGCCTATCACCTGACCGGCATCGCTATCTCGATCTTCTTTCTCGCCCCCTTCGTGATCACGCTGTTGTCGTCCTTCCGGCATGGCACGGAGGCCAGCCTGCCGCCCTTGCCGCCATGGCCGACCTCAGGCGTCAGCATCGATTCCTACGCGCTGCTTGACACGTTCGGCGCCGGCATCTGGCGGCACATGATCAATTCGCTGTTCGTTTCGGTCGCCACGGTGGTGCTCACCGTCGCCGTCAGCCTGCTCGCCGGCTACGGCTTCTCGCGGTACCGATTCCCGATGAAGAATGCGCTTTTCGTGCTGATCATCGCGACGCTGATGATCCCGTTCCAATCGATCCTGACGCCGCTCTTCATCATCCTGGCAAAGCTCGGCCTCAACAATTCGCTGCTTGGGCTGACGCTCGTCTATGTGACGCTTCAACTGCCCTTTTCGGTGTTCATGATGCGCAACGCCTTCGACGCCGTGCCGAAGGAGATCGAAGAGGCCGCGCGCATCGACGGCGCGCGCGACCTCAGGCTCTTGGTCCGGGTTCTTCTGCCGCTGGTGCTTCCCGGTGTGGCGACGGTGGCGATCTTTGCCTTCCTCAATGCCTGGAACGAGTTTCTGGCCGCCCTCGTGCTGCTCTCCAGCAACGAGAAATACACCCTGCCGGTGCTGATGACGGCGGTTCGCGCCGGGCGGCTCGGCGCCATCAACTGGGGAGCGGTGCAGGCCGGTGTCGTCGTCATGACGATCCCTTGCCTGATCGTCTTCCTGCTCCTGCAACGCTACTACATGCGCGGGCTGATGGCCGGCGCCGTGAAATGATCCCAAGAAGGTAGAGCCCATGACCAAATCAACCAATGACCGCCAGTTTCGTCCCGTCGCCGTTCCCGATGTGGAGCTCGGCGGCTTCTGGGGAAAATGGCAGGATGCCGTCTGCAATTCCACGGCCGAGACCCTGCTCGACCGCTGCGTCGAGGCCGGCATGCTGAAGGCGATCGACGTCAACCAACCGAGCCCCGGGGTGGTCATTCCCATTCAGCCATGGGGCGGGACGACGCAGATGTTCTGGGATTCCGACCTCGGCAAGTCGATCGAAACGATCGCCTATTCGCTCTATCGCCGGCCGAACCCGAAGCTCGAGGCCCGCGCCGATGAGATCATCGACATGTATGAGAAGCTGCAGGACGAAGACGGCTATCTGAACGCCTGGTTCCAGCGCGTCGAGCCGAACCGCCGCTGGACCAATCTGCGCGACCATCATGAGCTCTATTGCGCCGGCCATCTTATGGAAGCCGCCGTCGCCTATTATCAGGCGACCGGCAAACGCAAGCTGCTCGACATCATGTGCCGCTATGCCGATTACATGATCAAGATTTTCGGCCATGGCGAAGGCCAGATATCAGGCTATTGCGGCCATGAGGAAGTCGAGCTCGCGCTGGTCAAGCTTGCCCGCGTGACCGGCGAGACGAAATATCTCGAGCTTTCGAAATACTTCATCGACGAACGCGGCACCGAGCCGCACTTCTTCACGGCCGAGGCCGCTCGCGACGGCCGGAGCGCTGCCGACTTCCATCAGAAGACCTATGAATATGGCCAGGCACACCAGCCGGTGCGCGAGCAGACGAAGGTGGTCGGCCACGCGGTGCGCGCCATGTACCTCTATTCGGGCATGGCCGACATCGCCACCGAATACAAGGACGATAGCCTGACGGCAGCGCTGGAAACGCTCTGGGACGATCTGACCACCAAGCAGATGTACATCACCGGCGGCATCGGGCCGGCGGCCTCCAACGAAGGCTTCACCGATTACTTCGATCTGCCGAACGATACCGCCTATGCGGAGACCTGCGCCTCGGTCGGCTTGGTGTTCTGGGCAAGCCGCATGCTCGGCCGCGGTCCGGATCGGCGCTATGCCGATATTATGGAGCAGGCGCTTTACAACGGCGCGCTGCCGGGGCTTTCGACCGACGGCAAGACATTCTTCTACGACAATCCGCTCGAAAGTGCCGGCAAGCACCACCGGTGGAAGTGGCACCATTGCCCCTGCTGCCCGCCCAACATCGCCCGGCTGGTGACCTCGATCGGCTCCTACATGTACGCCGTTTCGGACAATGAGATCGCCGTGCACCTCTATGGCGAGAGCACCGCAAGGCTGAAGCTGGCCAACGGCGCCGAGGTCGAACTCGAGCAGACCACCAACTATCCGTGGGACGGTGCCGTCGCCTTTACCACCAAGCTGGAGAAGCCGGCGAAGTTTGCACTGTCGCTGCGCATTCCGGACTGGGCTGAAGGCGCAACCCTCAGCGTTAATGGAGAGATGCTCGATCTCAACGCCAATATGCAGGACGGATATGCCAGGATCGATCGTGAGTGGGCTGCGGGCGATCGTGTCGCCCTCTACCTGCCGCTGGCGCTTCGGCCGCAATATGCCAACCCGAAGGTGCGCCAGGATGCCGGGCGCGTCGCATTGATGCGCGGCCCGCTGGTCTATTGCGTCGAAACGACCGACAACGGCGAAGACCTCAACGCCATCGTCCTGCCGCGTGAGCTCTCCACAGCCGAAACCGTCGTACTGAAGGATCTCAATGATGCCGTCGCCCTCGATCTCAAGGTCGAGCGCGAGGAAACATCGAACTGGGGAACGACGCTCTACCGCAAGGCGCCTGCCGAAAGGCAGGTCGCCACCGCGCGTTTCGTGCCCTATCATCTCTGGGACAACCGCGCGCCCGGAGAGATGCTCGTCTGGGTCCAGTCGGACAGATAGGTCTTTTTGGGGATGACGAACGGTATGGGTAACAAGAGCGTCGTGCTCCAGGACGTGCGAAAAAGCTATGGCAATCTGCAGGTGGTCCACGGGATCGACCTGACGATCGCGGAGGGTGAATTCGTCGTCTTCGTCGGCCCTTCCGGCTGCGGAAAATCGACGCTTCTTCGCATGATCGCCGGCTTGGAAGACGTGACCGACGGGGAGGTCGAGATCAAGGGACGTGTTGTCACCGATCTCGATCCATCCGAGCGCGGCATCGCCATGGTCTTTCAGTCCTACGCGCTCTATCCGCATATGAGCGTGCGCGACAATCTGGCCTTCGGTTTGAAGATGGCGCGCACCAATGCCGCCGAGATAGAGACCCGCGTCAAGGCCGCCTCCGCGATCCTGAAGATCGATCATCTGCTCGACCGGCGGCCGGGACAGCTTTCCGGCGGCCAGCGGCAGCGTGTGGCGATCGGCCGGGCGATCGTGCGCAAGCCCGACGTCTTCCTGTTCGACGAACCGCTGTCCAATCTCGATGCGGAACTGCGCGTTTCGATGCGCATCGAGATCGCCCGCCTCCACCGCGAACTCGGCAACACGATGATCTATGTCACCCACGACCAGACGGAGGCGATGACGCTCGCCGACAAGATCGTCGTGCTGCGCGACGGGCGCGTCGAACAGGCGGGAACGCCGCGGGAAATCTACGAGAATCCCTCGAACACCTTCGTGGCGGGCTTTATCGGCTCGCCACGGATGAACCTGCTCAATGCCCGCTGGGGTGAGGGCGGCCTGGTCGAAGTCGCCGGCCGGCAGATCGAAAGCGGCCTGCCGCCCGCAAATCGGCCGGTTGGTGCCGCGGTGACGCTCGGTCTGCGGCCGGAGCATTTGAAGGTGGCATCCGACCTATCGGGCAGCCTGACGGCGAGGGTGGATTTTTCAGAGTATCTCGGGGGAACGCAATATCTCTATTGCCAGCTTGCCGATGGCCAGTCACTGACCGTCGAACATCGGTCACCGATCAGTATTGCGGCGGGCGAGCAGGTGAGCCTGCTGTTTGAACCGTCGGATTGCCGATTGTTCGACGAGGGTGGGAACCGGTTGCGCTAATCGCGGGCGTCAGGATCACAGGCGGGCGACCACTCGGCGATCGGCCCGTCTGAACTTCACTCGGCGATCGCGAGTGTCATGAGCTCCGCCGCCCTTTGCCGGGCTTGCCTGTCGGCGGCGAAGACATCGTCCATGGTGGAGGCCGGCGGCAGGCCGGCCAGATCGTCCATGACCCTCTCGGTGACCTCGGCCATGGCGAGGAAGGAGAGCTGCCCTTCGATGAAGGCTTCGAGCGCCACTTCCTTGGCGCCGTTCAGCACCGCGCCCTGAACACCGCCGCGCGTCATCGCCAGGCGCGCGAGCCGCAGCGCCGGAAACCGCACCTCATCCGGTGCCTCGAAATCCAGCCTGGCGAGCTTGGCGAAATCCAGCCGCTCGACCGGCAGGTTCGGCCGGCGCGGAAAGGACAGGGCATAACCGATGGCGGTGCGCATATCCGGCGCGCCGAGCTGCGCCAGCACCGATCCATCGGTATAGCCGACCATGGAATGAATGATCGATTGCGGATGGAAGATAACCTCGATCTGTTCGGGTCTGAGACCGAAAAGGTGCCGGGCTTCGATCATCTCCAGCGCCTTGTTGAACATCGAGGCGCTGTCGATCGAGATCTTCAATCCCATCGACCAGTTCGGGTGGGCGCGCGCAGTTTCCACCGTCACATCCGCCATGTCACGCAGCGAGGCGGTGCGGAAGGGGCCACCCGACGCCGTCAGGATGACCCGCTCGACGGCGTGGCGCTGGTTCTCTTCCAGCACCTGGAAAATCGCGTTGTGCTCGCTGTCGACCGGAAGCAGCTTGCCGCCGCCCGCCCGGATCGCTGCGATGAACAGGTCGCCGGCCGATACCAGGCATTCCTTGTTGGCAAGGGCGATATCGGCGCCGCGGCGGGCAGCGGCAAGGGTGGGCGCCAGGCCAGCAGTGCCGACGATTGCCGCCATCACCCAGTCGGCTTCGCGGTCCGCGGCTTCCATCAGGCCGGATTTTCCTGAAGCGACCGCGATGCCGGTGCCGGAAAGTGCGCTCTTCAGTGATTCGTAATGCCGGTCATTTGCCGTCACCGCCAGCCGCGCGCCCGATGATTTCGCCTGCCGGGCCAACAATTCGACATTGCCGCTGCCGGTCAGCACGGACATTTCGAAGTTCTCCCGTCCGCCCAGATGATCGACGACATTGAGTGTATTCTGGCCGATCGAACCCGTCGAACCGAAGATGCTGAGGCGCCGCGGCGCGCTTTTGCCGGTCATCATGTAGAATTTCGCGAAAATTTCTCTCGTAGGCTCAGGCTCTACTAGGCTTTGGGGGGGGCGGCAAGTGTGCAGTGCAGCAGATTTCAACCCCTGAGGGGTTTACAGAGCAGCGGCCGGATGTGATCCTTATAACATTGCTGGTGGATTCGGTTCCGCCGCGGCTGGTCGCGGTCGCAGGGCAAGTCGGGGCGCTCCGGAGCCCATCGAAGAACAGGCACTCGGTGCCGCCGGCCTTTCGGCCAACCATTAAATCGAGGATGAAACCGGGATGGGCGGCTTGGCCGTGATCCCCATCGCGTTCGCTGCGAGCGCTTCATGTTCGCTGCTGCTTCGGTTTCGGAGCCGCAGCCCTGTGTCAGGCAAAACGTTCTTACTTCATGACGACATTCAAATTAGCATGCATCCTTTTCGCCATCCTGCCCTCGCTCACAGCCGCAGCCAGGGCAGACGACCTGCTGATCTGGTCGCCGGCCAAGCTTTCGGACCGGTCCTACAAAGCGACGATGGGTTTTCGCCTGCCGGCGGAATGGGAAACGAGTGCCGGCGCCGACATCGCGCTTGCCTCGACCAAAGGCGGGGCGCTGCTGCCCGATTCCGAACAGGCAATGCTTTGGGGCAGGATCAGCAGAACGAGCGTTACCCCGGCAGGCCGGTCACAGCAGGGTGCCAGCGTCAGCGTCGATACGCTGCGCGGCAGCGGCGCGCTGACCCTCAGCCGCTCGCGCAGCTGGATCCTGTCCGATTCGCTCGACATGCAATCGAGCCGATCCATCAGCGTGCAATATGACGCGGTCGAGGCCCGGCAGGCTTCGGTGACGGCATCGCAGGCGCTGAAGCTGATTCATCCCTGGACGGGAACCTCGCTTTCGGCAGGGACAGGCGTCAGCAATGCCAGCGGCGACTTCTCGAGCACGGTAGGGGTCAGCCAGACCATTCTGCCGAACCTCAATCTCGATGCCTCGGTGAGCAATCCATTTTCGGGAGGTGAGGCGGGCAGTGTCAATCTCCGCTATGGCGTCAACTGGTAGCGGGGACTGAACCAAACTCCGCCGATCAGCGTTTCCTACGAAGCTTTCACGGAGGAACGGATCATGGTTTTCAAGGAGCAGACATTTCACGGGCTCGAACCCGAGATGGAGATAGAGATCGCCAATCGCGCAACGGTCGAGTCAGCCGTTGCCAATGCGCTGGCGATTGCCGGCGGCATCGATGCGTCGGATGTCGAGGTGACGATGGAAAACAACCAGATCGTGCTGAGCGGCACCGTCGGCACGGTGGGCGAAATCGAACGGGCAACCGCGGTCGCCAAGGCGGTCGAGGGCGTGCATGCGGTGCAGAACCGGATCCTGCTTGGCGGATCTCCGCTCGACGGCCCGCATTAACCAACGGCGGGCCGCTCCGGCCCCTGCCGGGCGAGGACTATTTCCACAGCATCGCCTATAAGCCGGTCAACCGGCGAAGCGTTCGACGAGGAAGGACGAGCCGGCCAGACGATCCGTTTTCTGCGCAGCGCCTGATCCCTGCGGCTGGTAAGCGATGGCGAGCAGCAGGACGCTGACGGCGACATAGGCGATGGCCAAAAGAGTCATCTTGATACGCATGATGAATACTCCTGTTTCGCGATAAACGCGGCTGTTATGGCGAAGTTCCTCATCGGCGAGATCAGAAGAAAAGCCCGGCCGGGGAGGATCGGCCGGGCTTTTCCTGCATGGATTGCCTTATCGGCAGATCCGGGTTTCCTTGACGATCGTGTGACCGTGGCGGCGGATCTTTTCCGTCTTGGTGAAGCAATCGCGGGAAACGTGCCGCGCCCTCATGTGATGGCGGTAATCGGGCCGTTCTGCATGGCGGTAATGGGGACGCGCGTCATCCGTGGTGATGGTTACACTTGCCGCCTGGGACGGCATTGCTGAAAAGATGGACGCAGCAGCGAGCGTGCAGGCAAGGATAATCTGTTTCATGACAAGCCTTCTTTCTGAGTTGGTCATTCTGGGTTGGTCAGGGCATCAACTCACCGGAAGCGCCGCCGGTTCAATCACATAGAGTTACCGATTGTGTCGACGGCAGAAACCTTTCCGGCCGCGGATCGTTAGCGCAGGGGATAGCCGGAGGCATCGATCATGGGACCGATTGCAAGGATCATCACCATCGTCGCCGGGCTTGCCGGCGGCACGGTTTTTTCGCAGGCGCCGGAATTTGCGCAGCAATACCGACAGCGGATCGGCGGGGCGATCGACGAACTGCGCGTCATCGTCGAGGATTTCAATCGTCAAGCCGCCCAGCACGATCTCGATCGCCAGCAGGCGCTGAACGCCTATTCGCAATCATCCGACGATTTTCTGCGCGATCGCGGCGTCTCGATGCGGAGCACGATCACGCGCTACGAAACGCTGCTGTCGCAGCAGCTCCACCTCGGCACCGCCGCCCCCGTCGCCAAGCCCTTCGTGCTGCTGCGGAATGCGGATGATGTGGTTTTCGCCAATACCTGGCGCGACTTCGTGCCTGGGGTGCCGGTGAGCTTCGCCGGCCTCGTCTGGGGCGTAATCGGTTTTGTCGGCGGATGGGTTGTGGCAGCGCTGCTGGGATTGGGTGCCCGGCGGGTCACGAGGACGCGGCGCGTCCATCGTCAGGTGCGGTGAACCAATCGGTGGCGAACGTGGCACTGGCGCCGGAACGTAAATGATATCAGTCAAGCTTTGCGCTGAAATGACCCCCGCCAAACTTCGGCGGGGGTCATCGATATTAATCGGAACCGGTTCGTCCAGTTGCTTTCCCGGTGATCGGGCCAGAGAGCCTTGTTACGTGGACGCTGCCGCTTCCTTGGCGATGCCACCTGAAAGCAAACGCCAAATGCCGAATGCCACCACGCCCATCGCGAGGAAGATCACAAAGATCAGGAAGTTGTAGTAGATCATCGCTGCCAGCGCGACGAGGGCGAGCCCGAGGGCAATGGCTGGCACCACGGGATAACCCCAGGCCCTGAAGGGTCGGGCGAGTTCAGGTTCGGCCTGACGCAGTTTAAACAGCGACGCCATCGAGACGATGTACATGATGATCGCGCCGAACACCGACATGGTGACAATATTGGCGGTTAGCGGCAAACCGCCGATCTGGATCAGGCTGTCGGAAAAGATGGCTGCGATGCCGACGGCGCCACCTGCAAGGACTGCGAGATAAGGCGTGCGGAATTTCGGATGGATTTTTGCAAGGACTTCCGGGAGGTAGCCGGCGCGGCCCAGCGCAAAAATCTGCCTGGAATAGCCCATGATGATGCCGTGAAAGGAAGCAATCAGGCCGAACAGGCCGATCCAGACCAGCATATGCAGCCAACCGGAGGATTCGCCCACGACCGCCTTCATCGCCTGCGGTAGCGGATCGTTGATATTGGACAGCGTACGCCAGTCGCCGACGCCACCGGCGAAGATCATGGTGCCGAAGGCGAGGAAGACGAGTGTCAGAATACCCGCAATATAGGCAATGGGAACGGTGCGGGTGGGGTTCTTGGTCTCCTCAGCCGCCATTGCCGCGCCTTCGATCGCCAGGAAAAACCAGATGGCAAATGGAATGGCGGCAAAGATGCCTCCAATGGCACCGACCGAGAATTCAGGGGCGCCAGCCCAGCCATTGGCCGCGAAATTGGCAAAAGAGAAGCCCGGCGCGACGACACCCATAAAGATCAGCAATTCGGCAATCGCCAGAACGGTGATAAAGAGTTCGAAGGTTGCCGCGATGGTAACTCCGACAATATTGAGCGCCATGAAAATGATATAGGCGCCGACGGCCGCCATTTTCGGATCAAGCCCCGGGAACTGCACATTGAGATAGGCGCCGATGGCCAGCGCGATGGCCGGAGGGGCGAAGACGAATTCCACCAGTGTTGCAAAGCCCGCAACGAAGCCGCCGAGCGGCCCGAAAGCCCTGAGCGCATAGGCAAAAGGGCCGCCCGCATGGGGAATAGCCGTCGTCAACTCCGTGAAGGAAAAGATAAAGGTGGTGTACATCACGGCGATCAGGGTCGTGGTGATCAAGAAGCCGAGTGTGCCAGCGGCCGCCCAGCCATAGCTCCAGCCGAAATATTCGCCCGAGATGACGAGGCCGACGGCAAGTCCCCATAAGTGCAGCCCGGTCAGGCTCTTGGCGAGCGTCGGTTGAGAATTTGACATGATTGTTCCCCTTTTTTGTAGATTGAACTATGCTTCTTGGTGTGGCAGCGCTTCTATGGCGCCTTCGGCATTTTCCTTGAGATCGACACCGGTCAGCTGCAAGCGAAGCGCCTCCCGGACGATCCAAACGATCTTGTCCGCTGCGACCTCGTAGCTGAGCCCGTCGGCATGAATATTCGAAATACAGTTGCGCTCGCTGTCACGCCGTCCTGATTGCGGGCGGAACGTGATGTAGGCACCGAGACTGTCAGGCACGCTTAGCCCCGGCCTCTCGCCGATCAGCACGATGGCAACTTCCGCACCAAACGCCGCCGCTGCCTCATCACCAAATGCCACCCGCGCCTGCTCGCCCAATATCACCGGGGCGACGCTGAAACCGCCGAGACGCTTCATGCATGCCTTAAACAGCGGCACCGCATGGTGCTCGACCGCCGAGGCCGAAAGCCCATCTGCGATGATGAAGGCGATATCATAGGGATCGCCTGAGCTCGGGAGATCGGCTGCGTTGGTCTGACGGCCGAGATCCGGGCGCGCCAGGTAGATCGTACGGTCTTTGGCGCGAGACCGAATCCGGACCGTCGGCACGGGAGCAAGCTGCTTGGCAAGGGCGACAAAATCCACTTGCCCATGCACGGCATCCCGCGCTCGGGCATGGGCAAGCTGGAAGTCGAGAATTGCCGATGTCGGCAAGGCGTCGCCCGCCCTTCCAAGCCCGATCCGGGCGCGGGTGGCGTTGCGGAACCGCGCAAACGGATCTCGTTCGAAGGGAGTCATGCCGATGCTCCGTAACTCAAGAGATTGCGAGAAAAGGCGCCCGAGGCGCTGGCAGGCGCAAGACGACCCGTGTGATCAATCATGCCCATGCGATGAAGCCAGGCTTCGAACTCCGGAGCGGGCGGACGATTGAACTGGTGCCTGAGGCCGACAATATCGTGGTAGGAAAGGCTCTGATAATTGAGCATGACGTCATCGGCGCCGGGCACTGCGATGAGGAAGCTGACGCCCGCGACAGTCAGCAACACCATCAGATTGTCCATATCGTCCTGGTCGGCTTCGGCGTGGTTCGTGTAGCAGACGTCGACCCCCATCGGCACGCCAAGCAGTTTGCCGCAGAAATGATCTTCGAGCCCGGCGCGGATAATTTGCTTGGCGTCGAAAAGATATTCGGGGCCAATAAAGCCGACCACCGTATTGACGAGCAACGGATTGAGTTCACGTGCAACGGCATAGGCCCGCGCCTCCACCGTCTGTTCGTCGACACCATGATGAGCGTCGGCCGAGAGCGCGCTGCCCTGGCCGGTCTCCAGGTACATGACATTGTTTCCGACCGTGCCGCGCTTCATGGAAAGCGCTGCCTGCTGGCCTTCCCTGAGGACGGCGAGATCGACGCCGAAACCCTTGTTGGCGGCCTCAGAGCCGGCGATTGACTGGAACACCAGATCGAGCGGCGCTCCAGCCTCGATCGCCTTGATTGACGTGGTGACATGGGTCAACACGCAGGATTGGGTCGGGATATCGAACCGTTCGCGCAGCCGGTCGAAAAGAACCATCAATCTTGTGCAGGCTTCGAGATTGTCGGTAGCCGGGTTGATGCCGATCACCGCATCGCCGATCCCATAAAGAAGTCCGTCGAGCGTCGAGCCGGCAACGCCTTCAGGATCATCGGTGGGATGATTGGGCTGAAGACGGCTCGACAGTCGGCCAGGCAGACCGATCGTGGAGCGAAAGGCCGTGACCACCTTACATTTGCCGGCGACGGTGATCAGATCATGGTTGCGCATGATCTTGGAGACCGCCGCGACCATTTCGGGGGTGAGGCCTGGTGCAATGGCAAGCAGTCTTTCGGCGGTCGCGTCATAAGAGAGAAGCCAATCGCGAAACTCACCGACCGTCATATGAGATACCGACGCGAATGCCGTCCAATCATGGCGGTCGATGATCAGTCGGCTGACCTCGTCGACCTCGTATGGGATGACGAGGTCTTCCAGGAAAGTCTTAAGAGGCATATCCGCGAGCAGGTAGCGGGCGGCCACCCGCCGCTCGTTGCTTGACGCTGCGATCCCGGCCAGCACGTCACCGGATTTCAGCGGCGAAGCGCAAGCCAAGACCGATTTCAGATCCTGAAAGACATGGCGTTCGCGTCCTAGAACGATCGAATATGTTGTCATCTGCTCCTGGCCGTCGATCAGCCTATTCCAAATGTCCGAGAACTCACCCACCTTCCGGTTGTGAGAATTCGTGGGCTTCCGCCGACTATGCTCGGCTCTGCGCCAAGCAACGCAAGAATCGTGCCATTCTTTATGGGCTGGGATGCCGAGGTAGCGGTGCCAAAGGCCTCGCGTGACAGGATTAGTGACCCCTCATGCGACGCACCTAGGGCGGAGAACGTTTTCAACCAAGGATAGGCAATTCGCGCGGTGATGTATCCACTTTACGATGGCGTGCTCCGATATGCGCAAATCTGGGTCTGGCTCGACACTGATTGCGAAAATATTCGTTGAGTTCCTGATCTAGTCGTTCTGGCCCAAGCGCTTTTTCGGTGGGGCAGTCTGTGCTGAAACGCGATCATCAACTTTGCAAAACTGACCGTGGATGGACCCCAATGTTGAAAAACTAGCCAGTTGAACGAAACCGGTTGATCGCCCATCTCTTGCCCTATGAGTTCAGGCGTTTCGCGAAGGCCGGCCCTGAGGGTTTATTCGAATTTGGCATCGCGATGAGACTGAGCATGGCAGGAGAGGCTGATAGTGCGGTTTTTCCGCTTGCCGCTGTCCGAGCGGAAATCCTTCCTATCGCTCCTATAAGCCCGCATGGTGTTCTCTGACAGCGCTGCGCGGCCATAGTCGAGCGCATCGGCGCTAAGATCGGAAGCAGTTTCTAAGCCAAGCTGCGGGTTTACCAACGTCAGTGCTTGCACGGTCGTTCCCCCATCTGCCCCAAAGACCATCGCGCCACGACCATAAGGTGCCGCATTTATGCCACAGGTTGCACTTCTTTTTGCCGCAATCTTGAAACTCATAGTGGAACCGTGCTTTGCTTACTCTACCGTGAACGAGGAGAAGCAAATGCCTCCGCATCCGCCACCCTGTGCAGCGAATGAATTGCAGATCGGTAATACATGTTATCCGCGTCCGGACGTGCTGAAAGTAATCCGGCTTGGCGATGGCTACAGCTTCCTACTAGGGTCGGTTTCCCCTGATCTGCTTCCTGTGCTCACCAACTTTTCCGGCGACGCCGCGCACATGCTTGTAAGAAACGTCGGCCCTTCAGTCGACGTGACTATCACCTCCGTGTTGCCAGACGACGCTGCCGAACTGCTGAGGCAACTTCGGCCGAACGATCCGGATGCGACCCTTCCCGACTAAACGGGTGTCAAATGCGAAAAAATTGCCTTACAATCAAGGCCGCAACTCTGTTGTCGGCTCTGTCCCTCTCTAACTGCGGTTTCGTTCCGCCCAAGCTCGCTGAATTTTGGGAAGCTCGCGACGTCAGCGATGGAATGGTGCTCAATATAAAGCGCAACATATTCTGCGAGACGATTGCCGCAATTCGGCACGTCAATGCGGAAAAGACCAACTTTGGCAAGCCGATACCCGACGATTACGGAATCCAGCTCCAGCTAACGTTGGACGTGGCGGAGAGCACCACCTTCTCTCCCACGCTTACTGCTACACGGACACTTCGCAGTGGCTCCCAGTCGGGGGAATCGATCGGGCGCAGCCTTGGTCTGGGTCTCAATGCTACCGCGTCGTCAACGGCCACGCGGACCGATACCACTTATACATACTGGCAAGTTGGCGCTATTTCGGGACGGGGGAAGAACGTAGAGTACTGTGAGACGTGGCCGATTGACCGTCGCGGGAGCTCGCCTCTTCTCACGTCCGATCTCGGGATCGCAAAGTTCCTGGATGACAACGTCAAGCCAGCCATACTTCTGCCTTCGACAAGGCCGAGCGGCAGCAAGAAGCCGGATAAAGTCGACGTATACAGCTACAACATAAAGTTCGCTGTCGTAACGACAGGAGGCATTAGTCCGTCTTTCAAGATGGTCTCGCTTTCAGGTGGCGGCTCGCCGATCCTGGATCTCAACAGAACGCGCACGCACGAGCTTTTACTGACATTCGGTCCGACAGGCCCCGACGGTTATCAACCGTCGCCGATTGCATTGGAACAGCACCTCAATATCCAGAGGAACCAAACACTGTCCCGGCAGCCTTTCTGAGGCCGATCCCAATCGACTGCCAGTTGCCGAGCGCGACTGGTCTCAGTCGAAATGCTGCTGGCTGAAAACCTCGTTGAACACTCCATGCGATACGAAACCATGGACGATCTCTCGAACTTTGGGATGAGCGCCGGCAGACGTCGCGGTCGCCCCGGAGCTCCCGCTGCAGGAACCAAAGCGTGCCGCGGCTTTTGAGATTCAGGATTCCCGGATGGCGTAAGTTGTGTGATGGAGACCCGCCATGGGAAGCCGCATCCAATTGAGTTGCGTATGCGTGTTGTCGCGTTTGTAGAGGAAAGCGACAGTCACCGGGAGGATGCCCGGCATTTCCGGGTTTCACCTCGGTTCGTCAACAACATAATGATCCTGCATTGAGCGATAGGCTCGCTTGCGGCGGCAGGACAAGGTCATGGGTTTGGTGGCCGATTACTGATGCTTTGACTGTCGCATACTTGCTGTTTTCGGGCGCCGTATTCCTCTCTCGGGCGTCGAGATGCGCGGCACGTATTTTCGCCCAGACAAATGGATCAACGCAGCCCTCGTGAAGAAGGGGCGAGTACGCACGTAGTTTTCACCCAGACAGGTTGGGAATGGATGACCAGAGTTCTCGAAGGAATTGCCAAAGCCTGAATGTTGGATTTGGCCCGATTTGGAGTTTCAGATGTCCGCATTGACGTTGATAGGCCCACAGTCGGGCCGCATCATTGAAGCGACCCGGCGTCGCGCACGGACGGTGGAAATCTATATTCGCTGCGCTGATCGCGCCAAAGAATAGCTTGGTTCACTTTTTGAAGTTTCCCTTCTCGCACCAATATCGAACCGTCACCCCGGGTTGGTTTTGGAAAAGTTCAGCTGCTATCCGACAATTCTCTGAGTTGTAATCGGTGCCATCGGTTGTATTGAACGAGGCTACGTGAATTCGCATGTTGCTGTCGAGCGCGGATGATCGATAGAGCGTGTAGCTGTCTCCTCCATCACATCCGGAAAATAGGGCAGCCGCGAAAAGCAAAGGGACAACCTTTCTCATGTAACTTTACCCCTTAGATGCCACCGACTCGCTCATTGAACAACGGCAGAAGATGCCTTCTCACCACAATTCGCAGCTTGACTTATTGGAGCTCCATCGGCCTTTCTCGAGAAAGAACATGGAGGGGTTTTATGCCGACTTGCAAGAGTTGCGATCAACGTTTTGGAATGGTCGAATTGAGAGATGGTTATTGCAAGCCCTGTCGTGGCAGGGAGATGGAACGTGCTGCACGACCGAAAGAGAAAAGCACGAACGGTTGATGGATGCGGGCTTGAATGCCAGCGTTCCGATTAATGTGATTGATGAACGCGCTGCTACTGTCGTCCTAACGACCAGCCACGATGTTCCTTCGCGATCGACCGTATCGGTGATATCGATCGTAGCCGCTGAAGCCGCCATCGGAATGAATATTTTCAAGGATATCGCCAACAACTTCCGCGACACATTTGGTGGTCGTAGTAGTTCCGTTCAAAGCACGTTGAAAGACGCCAGGGAAGCATGCCTGAAGGAACTGAAGCGGGAAGCTTTCATGGCCGGCGCAGACGCTGTAATTGCAGTAAAGCTCGACTACAGCGAGATTTCCACTGGCGGCTCGGGTGGCGGGATTTTGTTTGTTGCAGCAACCGGAACGGCAGTGAAGCTTTCGTCGATCTGAGAGCAAAGAAGGTTGTCTATTGGGGGCTCGGCGCTCCCATTGCGATCTGAGCGTCGCCATTGTTAACGCTGGTCCGTATCGGCCCCGATGTCGGCGAGGAAGGTTTGCTCTTTGGACCAAGATCACTTCCTTCGGCGAACTCAGGAAGAGCGGTGGTTTTCGGTGCGTTCGCGATTCGGAGGCCGATGGAACAGCTAGGCATTTTATTGAATGGCGCCGCGATGGCGTCACGGCATGAGGATGGAGAAGTGATTGAGCCGATATCAGATGATTGGAGAAAACCGGCCGGCGTCGAATATGCGTTGGACGAGCCAAAATTCATGGCTGAATATGGGCGATCAATGGCGGCATGGGGCAATGTTGAGCATGCTCTAAGCAGTGTTTTTGCGACAGCACTTGAGGTTAAGCAGGTGCACCACGCGCGTGCGGCCTTCCATAGCGTCATCTCTTTTCGGGATCGCCTGGGGATGATCGATGCTCCTATGAAAATGGTGACAACTTCTTTCCCCGGTGAACAGTGGCTAAAGCTGAGCCAAGAATGGGCTCGATTAAGCGATACGCTTAACAAGGCGTCCCGACATCGAAACGTCCTCGCCCATATGCATGTTTGGCACAGCCCCTTGGTCGGTACCTTCGGCTGGAAGGACATAACCCGGATCTCTGAATTGCCAATGGATCCTGATGAGCGGAAGAAGGTAACGGTCACCGTCGAAAGGATGCGCGACTATCGAAAGTCCTTCGAGAGTTGCACTCGTCGTGTCCGAGATTTCGAGCAAGATCTACTGAAAGCGATGGAGAACCCAATGCGCGATGTTGTCCTGCCTTCAACTCAAAAATGACTTTGAATCGCCCCCTGGAAAATCGGGAGCCCTTCTCTTTGGGGCTAAGCAATTGACACGTATGGTGATCCCGGCGCGATTCGAACGCGCGACCCCCAGATTAGGAATCTGGTGCTCTATCCTGCTGAGCTACGGGACCACTTGAGTGCCATGCATACAAAAGGCTTGGCGGGAAGCCAAGCCTTAATTGTTGTCAGAGACCGAGGCGCTGTTCGGCGAGGCGGACCCAGTAGGAGATGCCGTGGGCGATGGCTTCGTCGTTGAAGTCGTAGGCCGGGTTGTGGAGGCCGGCGCTGTCGCCGTTGCCGATGAAGATGAAGGCGCCGGGGCGGGCGTTCAGCATGTAGGAGAAATCCTCGCCGCCCATCATCGGATCGATTTCGGCGTTGACGTTCGCCTCGCCGGCGATGGCACTGGCGGTGGCGACTGCATGCTCGGTCTCATCCGGGTGGTTGACGGTAACGGGGTAGTTGCGGTGGAAGCTGATTTCGGCCTCGGCGCCGTGGGCTGCGACCAGGCCCTCGATGATCTGCCGGAACCGCGTCTCGGCGAGCGTGCGCACCTCTGGGTCGAGGGTGCGGACCGTACCGGCGAAGGTCGCATCGTTCGGAATGACGTTATGGGCGAAACCGGCATTGAACTTGGTCACCGAGACGACGACCGAGCGCAGCGGATCGGCGGTGCGCGAGGCGATCATCTGCAGATTGGCGACGATCTGGGCGCCGATGGCGATCGGGTCGATCGTCTTATGCGGCTGGGCGGCGTGGCCACCGCGGCCCTTGACGGTGACGGTGAATTCATCGGTCGCCGCCATGATGGCGCCCTTGCGGGTGGCGAACTGGCCGACAGGCAGGCCCGGCAGATTGTGCATGCCGTAGACCTCTTCGATGTCGAAGCGCTCCATCATGCCGTCCTTGACCATCAGATTGCCGCCGCCGCCGCCTTCTTCGGCGGGCTGGAAGATGACGGCGACATTGCCGTTGAAGTTGCGGGTCTCGGCCAGGTATTTCGCGGCGCCGAGCAGCATGGCGGTGTGGCCGTCATGGCCGCAGGCATGCATCTTGCCCGGCGTCTTCGAAGCCCAGGGTTTGCCGGTGATCTCGGTGAGCGGCAGAGCGTCCATGTCGGCGCGCAGGCCGACCGTGCGGCGGCCTTCGCCCTTGCCCTTGATCAGGCCGACGACACCGGTTCGGCCGATGCCGGTGACGATCTCGTCGACGCCGAATTCCTTGAGCTTTTCGGCGACGAAGGCGGCCGTATTTTCCACAGCGAAGAGGAGTTCCGGCCGGGCGTGGATGTGGCGGCGCCATTCGGCGACCTCGTCCTGCAACTCCGCGGCTCTGTTCAAAATCGGCATATCGGTGTTCCTGTTATGAAATCTCGACAATCTTTCATCGCATCACAAGGGTGTGAGGCTCACGGAAATTACTTAGTCAATGACCTTTGCCATGTCATAGCCATATAGGCTAAATAGGGGAAGATTTCGAGATTTTCCTGATATCCGAAGGACGAACCGTGTCGACGAGCCACTTCCGTTTGTTTGCTGCCTTGCGGCCGCTTTCTTTCGTGTCAGCGGCGACTGCCGTTTTTCTGGCCTCCGTTCCGCTGGCCCAGGCCAATCCGCATATTCTCGTCGATGTTCAGACCGGCCGCGTGCTCGAGCATGAAGAAGCCTTCCGCAAATGGTATCCGGCCTCGCTGACCAAGCTGATGACCGTCTATACCGTGTTCGATGCGATCCGCGCCGGTCAGATCAGCCTTGATACGCCCGTCGTCATCAGCAAACGCGCCGCCGCGCAGCCGGCCGCCAAGATGTATTTCAAACCAGGCCAGAAACTGACGCTCGACAGCGCATTGAAGATCCTGCTGGTGAAGTCGGCCAATGACGTGGCGGTCGCGGTCGCCGAAGCCATCGGCGGCACGCAGGAAGGCTTCGTGACGCGGATGAACGGCGAGGCGCTGAAGCTCGGCATGACGGATTCGCACTTCGTCAATCCGAACGGCTTGCCCGGCAAAGGCCAGTATACGACGGCGCGCGACCTTGCGGTGCTGACGGTGGCGCTGCGCCGCGATTTTCCGCAATATGCCGGCTATTTCTCGCTGGAGGGTTTCACCAACGGCCAGCAGAACGTGCCGAGCCTCAACATGCTGATCGGCCGTTTCGCCGGCGCCGACGGCATGAAGACCGGCTTCATCTGTGCCTCGGGCTTCAACCAGATCGGTTCGGCGACGCGCAACGGCCGCACGCTGGTCTCCGTCGTGCTCGGCACCGACAGCCTTGCAGCGCGCGCCGATGCGACGGCGAATCTTTTGCAGAAGGGCTTCACCACCCAGCCTGCCAGCAACGACACGCTGGGTTCGCTGAGACCCTACGGGTCGGGACAGGACCAGGTGACCGACATCAGTGCCGATATCTGCAGCGCCAAGGGCGCCAAGGTGCGCAGCGAAACGCGCGACGAAGTCGGCCGCATGAAGGTGCAGTCACCCTATATCCAGCCAATGGACCACGATCCGCAATTCGTCTTTGCCGGCCTCATTCCGGGCCAGGATCCGCAGCCGGCCGCGCAGCCGGAAAAAATGGCGCGGGGCGATACGGCGGGAGTGATCGCCAACGTGCCGGTGCCGATGCCGCGCCCGACATCCTTCTAAGCTTTTAAGGTAAAATGACATGAGCGCGCTCAACGACAGGATTCCGGTCACCATCCTGACCGGCTTTCTCGGCGCCGGCAAATCGACGCTGCTCAACCGCATCCTCAAAGATCCTGTCATGAGGGATGCGGCCGTCATCATCAACGAATTCGGCGATGTCGGTATCGATCATCTTCTGGTCGAAAGTTCCGGCGATTCGATCATCGAGCTGTCCGATGGCTGCCTCTGCTGCACCGTGCGCGGCGAGCTTGTCGATACGCTGGCGAACCTGATGGACGCCGTGCAGACGGGCCGCGTCAAACCGGTCAAGCGCGTCGTCATCGAGACGACGGGCCTTGCCGATCCTTCACCGGTCATGCAGGCGATCATGGGAAATCCCGTCATTGCCACGAATTTCGAACTCGACGGCGTCGTCACCGTCGTGGACGCGGTGAATGGGCTGCAGACGCTCGACAATCACGAGGAAGCGCGCAAGCAGGCGGCGGTCGCCGACCGGCTGATCGTCTCGAAAAAGACGATGGCCGAGGCAACGGACGGGCTGGAAAAACGGCTGCGGGCGCTCAATCCGCGTGCCGCGATGATGGATGCCGACAGCGCCGAGGCGGGCAGTGCCGCGGTGCTGGTCAACGGGCTCTACGATCCGGCGACGAAGATCGCCGATGTCGGTCGCTGGTTGCAGGACGAGGATGCACACGAGGCGCATCATCACCATCATGATGACGACCACAATCACGATCGTGATCGTGATGGCCACGGTCACCACCATCATGATCATGCGCACCAGGACCCGCACGACGTCAATCGTCACGATGCCTCGATCCGCTCGTTCTCGATCATCGAAGACAAACCGATCGATCCGATGGCGCTCGAGATGTTCATCGATCTCCTGCGTTCGGCCCATGGCGAGAAGCTGTTGAGGATGAAGGCGATCGTGTCCGTCTCCGACCGGCCGGATCGGCCGCTGGTGCTGCATGGAGTGCAGAGCATCTTCCATCCGCCGGTGCGGCTTCCCGCCTGGCCGGGGGAAGACCGGCGCACGCGCATGGTGCTGATCACCCGGGATCTGCCGGAAGCCTTCGTGAAGGATCTCTTCGACGCCTTCCTCGGCAAGCCGCGCATCGATATGCCGGATCGCGCGGCGCTCTCCGACAATCCGCTCGCTATCCCCGGTATGCGGATTTAAACCGTTGATGTTTGTTGTGGCGCGATCTTCTTCAGGTCTTGCGTTTAAGGATACTTGAAAGCCACTTGGCCTGCTGGCCGCTGAGAAGGCTGCGATAGCGCTCCTGGCTTGCCGCCAGATGGGCGCGCATGGCGGCGCGGGCGGCTTCCGGGTCCCCGGCAGAAATCGCCTTCAAAATCGCCAAATGCTCGCGCTGCAGGCCTTCCTGATAGTCACGCGACAGCGTGCTATCCGTACCCCAAGGCGAGGCGACGTCGCAGGGGATGGCCCGCATGCCAAGCGCATCGAGAACTTCGACATAATATGAATTATTGGTGGCAGCCGCGATTTCTCGGTGGAAAGCGAAGTCGCTCTTGCCGGTTGCTTCGCCGCGCTCGAGCAGCCGGTCGAATTCGAAGAATGCTTCCTGAATCTGCGCTTCCTGAGCCGCATTGCGCCGTAGCGCAGCAAGCCCTGCGCTCTCGATTTCGAGCCCCATGCGCACCTCGATTATGTTGAGTGCATGGGAAACCTTGTTGCCGACATCGGCGCTGATCGAACCGAAGGCAATCGTCGGATGGTTCTTGACGAAGACGCCGGCGCCTTGCCGCGCCTCGACGAGGCCGTCGGCGGCAAGGGTTGCAATCGCCTCACGGACAACGGTGCGACTGACGCCGAAGAGTTCGCCCATCCGGATCTCGGTCGGCAGCTTTTGGCCGGGCGCGTACACTCCGGACACGACCTGAGCACGGATGGTCGAAACGACGCCTTCGGAGAGTTTCGGCCTTCGCTCGACCCTGAAATCTACGGCTGTGTCGGTCGCCATGTCGCACTCCTATTTGAACACGCTCGGCAGCCACAGCGAAATCGCCGGGATGTAAGTGACCAGCCCGAGCACCACGATGCCCGCACCGTAGAACGGCCAGATCGAGCGCATGGCCTCCCAGACAGAGATCTTGCCGACTGCACAAGCCACGAATTGCACCGCGCCGACTGGAGGCGTGTTCAGCCCTATGCCGAAATTGAGGATCATGATCACGCCGAAATGCACCGGGTCGACACCGTAAGCCTGGGCAACCGGCAGGAAGATCGGCGTGCAGATAATGATGGTCGGCCCCATGTCCATAAACGTGCCGAGCACAAGCATGAGGACATTGAGCAGGAGCAGCACCGTCAGCGGATCATCGGCGACGCTCTTCATCCAGATCACCAGCGAGGCTGGCACCTTCAGGAAGGCCATCAACCAGGAGAAGGCGGCGGCTGTGCCGATAATCAAAAGCACCATTGCCGTCGTGCGCACGGCGCCCTGCGTGGCGTGAACGAAGTCTCTCCAACTCATCTGCCGGTAGACCAGGAGGGTTATCAGCAGCGCGTAGAGCACAGCGATGCAAGAGCTTTCCGTCGCAGTGAAGACGCCGGACCTCACCCCGCCGAAGATGATGGCGATCAGCAGCAGCCCGGGGAGTGCGACGGCGAGCAAATGAGCCACCATGACAAAGCCCGGAAAGGGTTCTGTCGGATAGCCGCGCGAGCGCGCAACGATGTAGGCCGTCACCATGAGCGCGACCGCGAGCAATAGTCCGGGTAACACGCCGGCGGTGAACAGGTCGGCGATGGAGATCTTGCCGCCGGCAGAGATCGAATAGATGATCATGTTGTGGGAGGGCGGCAGGAGCAGCGCGATCAGCGCTGCCATCGAAGTGACGTTCACCGCATAATCGGCGCCATAGCCGCGCTGCTTCATCTGCGGGATCATCAGGCCGCCGACGGCTGCGGCTTCTGCCACCGCCGAACCGGAGATGCCGCCGAACAGCGTGGCTGTGACGATGTTGACCTGGCCGAGGCCGCCGCGCACGTGGCCGACCAGTGATGCGGCGAAGGCGACGATGCGGCTGGCGATGCCGCCACGCACCATCAGGTCGCCAGCGTAGATGAAAAAGGGGATGGCGAGGAGCGAAAATACGCTCATGCCGGAATTCAGCCGCTGGAAGATGACCAGCGGCGGCAGGCCCATGTAGAGCACCGTGGCGAAGCTGGCGACGCCGAGGCAGAAGGCGATCGGCGTTCCTATCAGCATCAGGGTGGTGAAAACACCGAACAGGATCCAGAGTTCCATCGCGCTACACTTTCAATTTGACGTTCGGATCGGCATTGATGTTTTCGATCTCGACGGCGATTTCCGCCGGCAGAATCTCATCCAACGCATCGTCAATCGGTTCGCCGGCGAGGCGGAGCACGATGCGCTCCAGCGAGAAGACGACGGCAAGCACCCCGCCGCCTGCGAGCGGCAGATAGTCGAACGCGCCGGAAATACCCAGCGACGGCAAGGTTGTGTTCCAGGTCAGGCTTATGAGCGCGCCGCCGTACCAGATCATGCCAGCGCCGAAGGCGAGAATGACGACGTCCGAGATCATGCGCAGGACGCGCTTGCCGGATTTCGGCAGCACATAAAGGAGCACGTCGAAACCAAGATGATTATTCTCCCGGATACCGACGGCGGCGCCGAGGAAGATGAACCAGCTCATCAGCATGACCGAGCCCGGCTCCGTCCAACTTGGCGAGTCGTTCAGCACATAGCGGCAAAATACCTGCCAGGCGACAAAGACCGTCATCAGCACCAAGCCGGTGCCCGCAAGCCAAAGGGTGGCGTTGCTCAGGCGTGTCAGAAAATTGACGACGGGTGTCAGGTTGTTCGACATAAGGGCCTCGTCGAAATTGGGCGCTCACTCTCCCTTGCCGGGAGGAAACGAGAAAGATGTGCAGGAAACGGCGAGTGAACCGGGGTGGAGATAACCGTCCACCCCGATAACCGACGCCGCTTTCCGCAATAAAAAGGAAGGCAAGCTATGGCTATTGCACAGCCTTTACATCCTCGACCATCTTCTTCAGCACGTCGTCTTTCACGTGCTTTTCATAAACCGGGGCCATGGCGTCGATGAACCCCTGCTTGTCCGGCGTGCTGATCTGGGCGCCGAGCTTTTCGACATTGGCGCGCGATTCAGTGACCTTGGCTGACCACAGCTCGCGCTGCTTGGCGACGCTGTCTTTGGCGGCCTGTTTGAAGACCGCCTGATCCTCCGGCGTCAGCTTGTCGAACGCCGCCTTGTTCATGACGAACACCTCCGGCAGGATCGTATGCTCGTCGAGAGAGTAGTTCTTCGCTACTTCGGCGTGCTTGGCGGTGTCGTAGCTCGGGAAGTTGTTTTCCGCGCCGTCGATAACGCCCGTTTCGATCCCCGAGTAGACTTCTCCATAGGGCATCGGCGTGGCATTGGCGCCGAGGGCCGCCACCATGTCGACGAAGATATCGGACTGGATAACGCGGAACTTCAGACCCTTCATATCGGCAACCGAACTGATCGGCTTCGTTTTGTTGTAGAACGAGCGCGCGCCGGCATCGTAGAAGGCAAGCACCACGAGACCGGCCGGTTCGAACGCCTTCTTGATCTGGTCGCCGATTGCGCCGTCCATGACCTTGTGCATGTGCTCTTCCGAACGGAAGATATAGGGCAGAGCCGGAACGATCGATTCCTTCACAGTGCCGTTGAAGGGTGCCATTGACACACGATTCAGCTCGATTACGCCGGAGCGCACCTGCTCGATCGTGTCCTTCTCCTCGCCGAGCTGGGCGGAATGATAGACTTCGAGGGAATAGCGGCCCTGCGTCCGCTCCTTCAACAGCTCGCCGAAGTATTTAACGCCCTCGACTGTGGGATAACCGTCCGGATGAGTATCGGACGATTTCAGCACCGTTTGAGCGCTGGCCGCGCCACTCATGAATGAAGCGGCAACCATAAGACCGGCCGCCAGTTTAACGAAATTTTTCATGCTCTCCTCCCGTTTTGCATGACGATTAATTCTCAGAGTCGATATCCCCGGCTTTGCGACTTAGAGGAAGGTCCTCTGCACGCTTCGCCTCCTTCCAGCGATATTTCCACAATCGGGCACTGATGGTCCGGCACGAAAAGTTGCGCGAGTTGGAAGAGGCTCATCGAGACAACCAACATGGCTCAGCGGTGCCCATCGGGTTCGATGGAACAGCTGCTGACCTCTACACGCGAACACTGTCGCTCTTCTTGTGGAAACAGAAGACTTGGATCGATAGCCTCCTCTATTCTTGCCGTTCCTCCGACCGGCTCACTATGGCTAGAACCTGTAAAGTATAATGTCAACATACAAAAGCTGTGTAGTTGTATGATGAATTTTCGGCGCCACTTGGTCTCCGGCCGACAGTTGCGGAAGCGCGAGCAGGCAAGGTTGGAGATGCGGGCGACAGCCTTATGGTGAAGGCGTGCGCTTTGTAATAACCCTCAGGCTCATTCAATTAGTTTCAGTTTTGCGCGACGCTCTTTAGCGCTTGCGGATCAGGAAGCGGTGGCCGTTTTCGGTCTTTTCCGTCTCGACCAGTTCGTGGCCGTCCTCATTGCAGAAATGCGGCATATCGATCACGGCCAGCGGGTCGGTGGTGTCGACGCGAATGAGCGTGCCGCTCGCCATGGCGGCGAGCTTCTTGCGTGTCTTGATCACCGGGAATGGGCATTTCAGGCCGCGAAGATCGTAGAGAACGGGGTTCAAGCCGTTCAGTTCCTCGCCCAGAATTTCCAGAACGGCTTCTTTGCCGTGGCTTCCGCCGTTTCCTGCGGTTCGGGCGCCGCAAAGGCCAGCGGGTTCTGCATCGGCACCGGCACGACCGCAGGTGTCGCGGCAGCGACGGCCGTTGCCTGCGGCTGGGCAGAGATTGCCTGCGGCCCGGCAGGTGTTGCCGGCGTGGCGCCCGGCGCGCTCTTGGCGGCGAGGCCCTGCGCGGTGCGCTTGGCCATCATGTCTTCGAGTTCGGCGACCTTGACCATGCGGCCGGCTTCCAGCGAGGTGCCGGTCGGAGCGTAGGCAAGCTCGCGGCCCTTACGCTGCTTGGCGACCACGGCCTTGCGTTCGGCTTCGGTGGGATCGTACCAGGCCATGCCGTCAAATTTGCTCATCGCCTTGGCATAATCGGCATCGTAGGTCTTGCCGTAGGAGGCAAGGGCGGCCGTCAGCGCCGGCGGCGTCGACATTGCCGGGCATTTGCCGGCGGCATTGAAGGCGTTGCCGTCGGTTGCCTGCTGATTGAAGACGTATTTCTTCTCGCAGACATTCACCTCAGGCGGGCGCTTCGTCACTTCGAAATTGTCGTAGCCGACCTTCAGCATCTTCCAGAAGTCGTAATTGCCGTCGAGGCGATGCTTCACCATGTTTTCCGCCGTCATGCGGAAGGGGAAGGCCTGCAGCTGCACCGTCGCCTGGCCGCCCTTGAAGGCGTCGCGGGCAAAAGCGTAGATCTCCAGCACCTGCTGGTCGGTCATCGAATAGCAGCCGGAGGACGAGCAGGCGCCGTGGATCATCAGATCGGAACCGGTGCGGCCGTTCGCCGCGTCGTAGCGGTTCGGGAAGCCGGTGTTGATCGCCAGATAATATTTGGAATTGGGATTGAGGTTGGCGCGCGTCAGGTCGTAGAAACCTTCCGGCGCCTGCCGGTCGCCGGTCTTTACCTTCGGGCCGAGACGGCCGGACCAGGCGCAGATCTTGTAATCGGCGATCTTGTCGAAACGGTTGTCGGTTTTCGCCTTCCAGATCTCCATGGCACCTTCTTCCTTGAAGATGCGGATCATGATCGGCGAATTACGGTCCATGCCCTTGGCGGACATCTGAGCGAGGATATGGCTGGGAAGCGGCTGCTCGACCTTGTTCTTGACCTTGGAAAGATCGACCTGCGCGGTTTCCAACGCGTCATTGCAGCCGGACAGAGCCAGCGCCATGAGGGAGATATAGGCAAAATAACGTATGCGCATCCCAACTAGCCCATAAAGATAATGCGACCCGGTCCGCCCATGGAGTCCAGGCATCAAACGGAATCATAGACGGTTTATACTTTACAAGTCCTTACCAGCCTATGACGTGCCTGGAACATCCCCGCAAGCGCGAATGCTACAGATAACATCAATGTGGCCAAGATTTGGCCCCAATCGATGAGAAACCGAATGTCCGTTAGAGATTGCGGCCCATGGCGAGGAATTTCTGGCGGCGGTCGTTGCGCAGCTGTTCGCCGGAGCGGGGTGCCATCTCAGCCAGCGCACTGGCGATTACGTCGCCGGTTGCGGCTATCACGCTGTCGGGATCGCGATGCGCGCCGCCGAGCGGCTCGGAAATGATGCCGTCGATAACGCCGAGCGACTTCAGGTCCTCGGCGGTGATCTTCATGTTGGTCGCCGCTTCCCGGGCGCGGGTGGAATCGCGCCAGAGGATGGAAGCTGCCCCTTCGGGCGAGATGACGCTGTAGATCGAATGCTCGAGCATATAGACCTTGTTGCCGGTGGCGATGGCGATGGCGCCGCCCGAGCCTCCTTCGCCGATGACGACGGAGACCAGTGGAACCTTGACGCCGAGACACATTTCCGTTGAGCGGGCGATCGCCTCGGCCTGGCCGCGCTCTTCGGCGCCGACGCCGGGATAGGCGCCTGCCGTATCCACCAGCGAAATCACCGGCAGGCCGAAACGATCGGCCATTTCAAGGATGCGGATCGCCTTTCGGTAGCCTTCCGGACGGGGGCTGCCGAAATTGTGCTTGATGCGGCTCTTGGTGTCGTTGCCCTTTTCCTGGCCGATGACGGCGACGGGTTGGCCGCGGAAGCGGGCAAGGCCCGCCTGGATCGCGGCATCCTCGGAAAATTTGCGGTCGCCGGCAAGCGGTGTGAATTCCTGGAACAGGGTCTTGGCGTAATCGATGAAATGCGGTCGCTGCGGATGGCGGGCGACCTGAGTCTTCTGCCAGGGATTGAGCTTGGAATAGATTTCGACGATCGCCTCACGGACGCGAACCTCCAGCCGGCCGATCTCATCGGTGGTGTCGATGCTCTCGTCTTCCGTTGCGAGCTTCTTCAGCTCGATGATCTTGCCTTCGAGGTCGGAGATCGGCTTTTCGAAGTCGAGATAATTGTGCATGAGGTGCGTTTCCGTTCCTTGTGCCCGGGGCGTTTTCCTGGCTCCGCCCCATGTCGCCGGTCCTATTCGTGCTTTTTCGCCTGTTTGGCAAGGGGGTGATGCGTCTGGACAAGCTGCTGCAGCCTCTCTTCGAGGACATGTGTGTAGATCTGCGTGGTCGAAATGTCCGAATGGCCGAGGAGTTCCTGTACGACGCGCAGATCGGCGCCGTTGGCAAGCAGGTGGCTGGCAAAGGCGTGGCGCATGACATGCGGCGAGATCAGCGACGGCGTCAGGCCGGCGCGGATCGCGAGGTTCTTGAGGTCGCGGGCAAAAACCTGGCGCGGCAGGTATCCCTCCTTCGAGGCGGAGGGAAACAGCCACGGGCTTTCCTGCTGTTCCTTCACGGCTGCATTTTCGGCCGCCAGCAGGCGCCCGTAGGATTTCAGGGCTGATATTGCCGAATGCGACAGCGGCACCAGCCGCTCCTTGTTGCCCTTGCCACGGATCATCAGGAAACGGCCCTCCTGATCGAGCACGCGGGCGGGAAGCGAGACGAGTTCGCTGACCCGCATTCCGGTGGCATAGAGCAGCTCCAGCAACGCCAGCATGCGCAGGCGCTGCAACTGGCCCGGAGCCGGATCCTCGGCTTCGGCCTCGGCCTGCGAAAGCAGCCTGCCGACCTCGTCGACGCCCATCGTCTTCGGCAGCGGACGGCCCTTCTTCGGCGCGTCGAGAATGCCTGTGGGGTCGTCGGTCCTCAGGCCCTCGGCATAGAGGAACTTGTAGAACTGCCGCATGGCGGCAAGCCGGCGCGCCTGGGACGAGGGTTTGAAGCCCTTTCGGGCGAGCGAGGAGAGATAGGCGGCAAGATCGGCGGAGACGGCTTCTGTGAGCCGTATGCTGCGCTCCGTCAGGAAGGAGCGGACGTCGTCGAGATCGCGTTCATAGGATTGCAGCGTGTTGGCGGCAGCGCCGCGCTCGGCGCTCATCATCTCCAGGAAGGATTCCACATGGACGCGGCCGAGATCCACCATGCCGGTCACTTCCTGGTCGTGTCGATCGCGCCCGTCGCGGGCGGATTGACCCGCTCGGACGGAATGCGGATCGTCACGTCGCGCTGCTGCGGCTCCACGAAGGTCACAAGCGCCAGCATCGCTCCGTAGACCGTCCCGGCGAGGATCGCGCAGACGAACAGGAAACGGAACAGGGTCGGCATCCAGCAACTCCTTCATGCTCTGCTTCTGTTATAAGAAGCCTATCTGCAAGTGCAAGAAGCGGTATTCAAGCCATGATTCCCTTGTCCGCGACTTGACGCTCCATCTGCATTTGTCGATACCGTTTGCAAACAAAGTGTGAATGGACCGATGAGTGAACAACTGCTGACCGTTGCTGAAAGCTTGAAAGACAGAGCTCGCGCCGCGCTCGGTTCACGCAATCTCATCCTTGTCGGCCTGATGGGCGCCGGCAAATCCTCTGTCGGGCGCATCGTCGCCAGCCAGCTCGCCATTCCCTTCATCGACAGCGATCTCGAGATCGAGCGGGTGTCGCGCATGACGATCGCCGAGCTTTTCGCCGCCTATGGCGAGCAGGAGTTCCGGGCGTTGGAAGCGCGGGTGATCAAGCGGCTGCTGAAGAGCGGGCCGCGTGTCGTCTCCACCGGAGGCGGCGCCTTCATCAACGACCGGACGCGCAAGCATATCAAGAAGGGCGGTCTTTCCGTCTGGCTGAAGGCCGATCTCGACGTGCTCTGGGACCGGGTCGCCAAGCGCGACACACGGCCGCTGCTCAAGACCGAAAATCCGAAGCAGACGCTCGAGGGCCTGATGAATGCGCGTTATCCGATCTATGCGCAGGCCGATCTGACCGTGCTTTCGCGCGACGTCCGCAAGGAAATCATGGCCGACGAAGTCTTAAAGGCCTTGATCGAAGCTCAGAAAGAAAGTGCAGCGTCATGAATGCGATAACCTCCGCCTCCGCCATCCGAACGGTGCATGTGCCGCTCGGCGAGCGCGCCTACGACATCCTGATCGGGCCGGGGCTGATTACGCGGGCCGGCGCCGAGATCGCCTCTCGCCTCAAGGGCCGCAAGGCGGCTGTTGTCACCGATGAAAATGTCGCGCCGCTCTATCTCAAAGCCCTGGTCGCAAGTCTGGATGAAGCAGGTATCGCCTCGGCTGAGGTCGTCCTGCCGGCCGGCGAGAAGACCAAGAGCTTCGAACATCTGATGACGGCCTGCGACAAGGTGCTGGAGGCGCGCGTCGAGCGCAATGATTACGTCATCGCGCTCGGTGGCGGGGTCATCGGCGATCTTTCGGGATTTGCGGCCGGCATCGTCCGTCGCGGCGTGCGCTTCGTGCAGGTACCGACCTCGCTGCTGTCTCAGGTCGATTCCTCGGTCGGCGGCAAGACCGGCATCAATTCCCGCCACGGCAAGAATCTGATCGGCGTCTTCCATCAGCCGGACCTGGTTCTGGCCGATACGGATGTGCTGAATTCGCTGAGCGAGCGCGAATTCCGCGCAGGTTACGCCGAGGTCGCGAAATACGGGTTGATCGACAAGCCGGATTTCTTTGCCTGGCTGGAAGCGAATTGGAAAGCGGTTTTTACCGGCGGCTCCGCGCGCATCGAGGCGATTGCCGCAAGCTGCCAGGCAAAGGCCGATGTCGTCGTTGCCGACGAGCGTGAGAATGGTCAGCGAGCGCTGCTCAATCTCGGCCATACCTTCGGCCACGCGCTGGAAGCGGCGACCGCCTATGACAGTTCTCGCCTCGTGCATGGCGAGGGCGTTTCGATCGGCATGGTGCTGGCGCACGAATTCTCCGCACGGATGAACCTTGCAAGCCCGGACGATGCGCGGCGCGTCGAGCGGCATCTGAAGGAGGTCGGCCTGCCGACCCGCATGTCCGACATTCCAGGCGACCTGCCGCCGGCCGAAACGCTGATGGACGCGATCGCCCAGGACAAGAAGGTCAAGAGCGGCAAGCTTACCTTCATCCTGACACGCGGCATCGGCCAGTCCTTCGTCGCCGACGATGTTCCGGCGTCCGAAGTGATCAGCTTTCTCCGGGAAAAACACGCCTGATGTCGGTCGAAGGCGCTCTGGCATTTCTTTCGACATATTGGCCGGAGATCCTTTCGATCACGGCGCTCGTGTTCATGTCCGCCTTCTTTTCCGGCTCCGAGACCGCGTTGACCGCCGTTTCGCGCAGCCGTATCCATACGCTCGAGGTCAATGGCGACGAACGCGCCGGCCTCGTCCGGCAGTTGATCGAGCGGCGCGACCGGCTGATCGGCGCGCTGCTCATCGGCAACAATCTCGCCAATATCCTGTCCTCCTCGATCGCCACCAGCCTCTTCCTCGGGCTGTTCGGCAGTTCCGGCGTGGCGCTGGCGACGCTTGCGATGACCGTCATTCTGGTCATCTTCGCGGAAGTGCTGCCGAAGAGCTGGGCGATTTCGGCGCCTGAGCGCTTCGCACTCGCCATCGCGCTGCCGGCCAAGCTCTTCGTCGCCGTCGTCGGCCCGGTTTCCTCCTTCGTCAATGCGATCGTCCGGCAGATTCTTTCGCTGTTCGGCATCAATCTCTCACGCGAGACATCGATGCTGACGGCGCATGAGGAGCTGCGCGGCGCCGTCGATCTGCTGCACCGCGAGGGATCGGTGGTGAAGGCCGACCGTGACCGCCTCGGCGGCATACTCGATCTTAGCGAGCTCGAACTCTCCGACATCATGGTCCACCGCACCGCGATGCGGGCGATCAACGCCGACGATGCGCCGGAAGCGGTGGTGCGCGTCATCCTCGAAAGCCCCTATACGCGTATGCCGTTGTGGCGCGGCACGATCGACAACATCATCGGCGTCGTCCACGCCAAGGATCTGCTGCGGGCGCTCGCCGAGCCGAACATGGAGCCGCAGAACCTCGATATCGTGAAGATCGCGCAGAAGCCGTGGTTCGTGCCCGACAGCACCAACCTCGAGGACCAGCTCAACGCTTTCCTGCGCCGCAAGCAGCATTTCGCCGTCGTCGTCGATGAATATGGCGAGGTGCAGGGCATCGTCACGCTGGAGGATATTCTCGAGGAAATCGTCGGCGACATCTCCGACGAGCACGATATCGAAATACAGGGTGTGCGCCAGGAGGCCGACGGTTCCGTCGTCGTTGATGGCGGCGTGCCGATCCGCGACCTGAACCGCGCGCTCGACTGGAACCTGCCGGACGAGGAGGCGACGACGATCGCCGGACTCGTCATCCACGAATCGATGACCATCCCGGAAGAGCGCCAGGCCTTCACCTTCTACGGCAAGCGTTTCGTCGTCATGAAGCGGGAGAAGAACCGCATCACCAAGCTGCGCATCCGCCCGGCCGGGGAAGACGGCGCAAAGCCAGGCTGATTCTGCTTGGATCTTAGACGGCGAATGCCCATATGGGTTGCGTGCCGCTACCAGCGGGTCGGTTCATCAGGTGCAGCCGGTTCGACGGCCAGCGCATGCAGGCCGGCATCGAGCTCCGGTTTCAACAGGTCGGTGATGGCCCGGTGGCGCGCCAGCCGCGACATGCCGGCGAATTTTCCGGAAACGATCCTCACCCGCATATGGGTTTCGCCGGTGCCCGTGATATCGGGCTGGTGGCCGGCATGCAGATGGCTTTCGTCGATGACGCTCAGGCGGTCGGGCGCGAAGGCTTCGACAAGTTTTTCTTCGATGCGGGTTCGCAGGGTCATCATCCGGTCTTGCTGTTCGCGAAAAGGGTTCCTACCAAGCCAGCAACATTCCCGTTTGTCAATTCTTGTTGTCGCTTCGCGACAGCCCCATAATTAGCGCCGTCATGAGACTTGATTCCAAATATTTCGATCGCATCCGAACACGCCGCAAACGCGAGCCAGAGACAGAGCAGGCGCCGCCTACCTGTCAGTGGGACGGCTGCGACAAAAAGGGGGCGCATCGCGCTCCCGTCGGCCGCAATGCGGAAGGCCAGTTCTTTTTGTTCTGTTTCGAGCACGTCAAGGAATACAACAAGGGCTACAATTATTTCTCCGGTCTTTCGGACGGCGAGATCGCGCGTTACCAGAAAGAGGCGATCACCGGTCACCGGCCGACATGGACGGTCGGCGTCAACAAGGCGGCGAAGGACAGTCCGCTGCATTCGGAGATCCGCTCCGGCGCCTATACCCGCGTTCGCGATCCCTTCGGCTTCGTCAAGGAAGGCGGCAAGGGCAGCGGGCCGCGTTTTCCGCAGGCACGCAAGCTGAAATCGCTCGAAACCAAGGCCTTCGAAACGATGGGCCTCGACGCCAATGCGACATCGGCGGAGATCAAGAGCCGCTACAAGGAACTGGTGAAGAAACACCATCCGGATGCCAATGGCGGCGACCGCGGCTCGGAGGAGCGTTTCCGCGCCGTCATCCAGGCCTATCAATTGTTGAAGCAGAACGGTTTTTGTTAATTCCCGTCCTTGCTCTTGGGCTTCAATCGGGTATGGTCCAAATCGGCTGAGGCCGCAGGCAAACGCGGCTCATATTTGTGCGTTTTCCCGACATCGCCTCCGCCGACCTTCCGGACGCGGCGTTTCTTGTCCGGGACTCTTTCAAGAATGCTCGCACGCGGTCATTATCCCGCCGAGGTTTCGTTTCAGTCCCGGAGAGCATCGCCGACGTTCCGACCTGGACGGGCGCGGAATAAAAAACGCGGCGTCTGGGTTGCGACATGGCCTGAGACAGTATGGCCGGGTGGCATCACCCGCCTTGGAGACATGATGAGCAAGATCGACCTGGATATATCAGAACTGCCCGATACCACCGTTTCGGTCCGCGAGGCCTTCGGCATCGATTCCGACATCCGCGTTCCCGCCTACAGCAAGGGCGACGCCTATGTGCCGGACCTCGACACCGACTACCTGTTCGACCGCGACACGACGCTCGCCATTCTCGCAGGCTTCGCCCATAACCGCCGCGTGATGATTTCTGGCTATCACGGCACGGGCAAGTCCTCGCATATCGAGCAGGTGGCGGCGCGGCTCAACTGGCCTTGCGTGCGCATCAATCTCGACAGCCATGTCAGCCGTATCGATCTCGTCGGCAAGGATGCGATCGTCGTCAAGGACGGGCTGCAGGTCACCGAATTCAAGGACGGCATCCTGCCCTGGGCCTATCAGCACAATGTTGCGCTCGTCTTCGACGAATATGATGCCGGCCGTCCCGATGTGATGTTCGTCATCCAGCGCGTACTCGAATCCTCCGGTCGCCTGACGCTGCTCGACCAGAGCCGCGTCATCCGGCCGCACCCGGCATTCCGCCTGTTTGCGACCGCAAATACGATCGGCCTCGGCGACACGACAGGCCTCTATCATGGTACGCAACAGATCAACCAGGCGCAGATGGACCGCTGGTCGATCGTCACCACGCTGAACTATCTGCCGCATGATCATGAAGTGAATATCGTCGCAGCCAAGGTGAAGAGCTTCGGCAAGGACAAGGGCGGCCGCGAGACCGTTTCGAAGATGGTGCGCGTCGCCGACCTGACGCGCGCTGCCTTCATGAACGGTGATCTCTCCACCGTCATGAGCCCGCGCACGGTCATCACCTGGGCCGAAAATGCCGAGATCTTCGGCGATCTCGCCTTCGCCTTCCGCGTCACATTCCTCAACAAGTGCGACGAGCTGGAGCGTCCGCTGGTCGCCGAGCACTATCAGCGGGCCTTCGGCGTCGAGCTGAAGGAAAGTGCCGCCAATATCGTTCTCGGAGCTTGAGACCGACCGATCATGGCAGCTCGCGGTGACAATTCGAAAGCAAAGCCCGGCGCGCCTGTCGACGTCGAGCCATTGCGCCGGGCGATAACCGGCTGCGTGCGCTCGATCGCCGGCGACGGCGACGTCGAGGTGACCTTCGCCAATGAACGGCCGGGGATGACCGGCGAGCGCATTCGGCTGCCGGAACTTTCCAAGCGGCCGACGGCGCATGAGCTGGCGGTCACCCGCGGTCTCGGCGATTCGATGGCGCTGCGGCTCGCCTGCCATGACGAGAAGGTGCATGCGACGATGGCGCCGCAGGGCTCGGATGCCCGGGCGATCTTCGATGTGGTCGAGCAAGCGCGTGTCGAATCGATCGGCGCGCTGCGCATGGAGGGCATGGCGTCGAACCTGCGCTCCATGACGGATGAGAAATATTCCAAGGCGAATTTTACCGGCATCGAGCGCCAGGAAGACGCACCGGTCGGCGAAGCGGTTGCGATGATGGTGCGCGAGAAGCTGACCGGCCAGCGCCCGCCGGCCTCCGCCGGCAAGGTGCTCGACCTTTGGCGTGACTTTATCGAGGACAAGGCAGGGTCCGAACTCGACAATCTGTCGAGCGCGATCAACGACCAGCAGGCCTTCGCCAAGGTCATCCGCAACATGCTGTCGGCCATGGAAATGGCCGAGGAATACGGCGACGACGACAGCGACGCCGACAATGACGACCAGTCGGAGCAGGAAGACCAGCCGAGCGGCGACGAACAGGACCAGGACGAGGTCGACGAGGATGCCGGCACCGATGCCGCCCCCGTCGAGGACAGTGAAGTCGCCGACGAGCAGATGGAGGACGGCGAGACCGAGGGCGCCGAAATCTCCGACGACGACATGATGGAAGAGGGTGAGGACGATTCGGAAACGCCGGGCGAGACCCGCCGGCCGAATACGCCTTTTGCCGATTTCAACGAGAAGGTCGATTATCACGTCTTTACCGAAGAGTTCGACGAGATCATCACCGCCGAGGAACTTTGCGACGCCGCCGAGCTGGAGCGCCTGCGCGCCTTCCTCGACAAGCAGCTGGCGCATCTCCAGGGGGCCGTCGGCCGTCTCGCCAACCGGCTGCAGCGCCGCCTGATGGCGCAGCAGAACCGCTCCTGGGATTTCGACCTGGAAGAGGGTTATCTCGATCCAGCCCGGCTGCAGCGTATCATCATCGATCCGATGCAGGCGCTCTCTTTCAAGATGGAGCGCGACACCCAGTTCCGCGATACCGTCGTTACCCTGCTCATCGACAATTCCGGCTCGATGCGCGGCCGGCCGATCACGGTTGCCGCCACATGCGCCGACATTCTCGCCCGCACGCTGGAGCGCTGCGGCGTCAAGGTCGAGATCCTGGGCTTTACGACCAAAGCCTGGAAGGGCGGGCAGGCGCGTGAAAACTGGCTTGCCGGCGGCAAACCGCAGACGCCGGGCCGCCTCAACGACCTGCGTCATATCATCTACAAATCGGCCGACGCGCCGTGGCGGCGCGCGCGCGCCAATCTCGGGCTGATGATGCGCGAGGGCCTGCTCAAGGAAAATATCGACGGCGAGGCGCTGATCTGGGCGCATAATCGCCTGCTCGCGCGCCGTGAGCAGCGCCGTATCCTGATGATGATCTCTGACGGCGCGCCGGTGGACGATTCGACGCTGTCGGTCAATCCGGGCAATTATCTGGAGCGGCACCTGCGCGCCGTCATCGAACAGATCGAGACGCGCTCGCCTGTCGAACTGCTGGCGATCGGCATCGGCCACGACGTGACGCGCTACTATCGCCGCGCCGTGACGATCGTCGATGCGGACGAGCTTGCCGGTGCGATGACCGAGCAGCTTGCCTCACTGTTCGAGGACCAATCCGTCCAGCCGCGCGGCGGCCGGATTCGCCGTGCCGGCTGACGTCGCTGGAAGAATGACAGTCAAGCGCCTCTGCCGTGCGGCGTCGATCGCTCTCTGCATCGCGGCCGGCGCTTCCTCGTCATGGGCCGGCGACGACGTGCCGGTCATTAGCCGGCAAATCTCCGATTTCAGGATCGGCTCTTCGGAGACGCAATTCGGTTCGCTGGAATTTCTCGGCGGGCTGGAAGTGGTCTCCAGCCGAGCGCTATTCGGCTCGCTCTCCTCCATCCGTTTCCGGCCGGACCAAAAACATTTCGTCGTCGTGCTCGACACCGGCCAGTGGCTGACCGGCAGCATCGAGCGCGACGTCAAGGGCAGGCTTTCCGGCCTTTCGGATGTCGAGATCACGCCGATGAAGAACAGCGCCGGGCGCAGCTTCGAGGGCAAGGGACATATGGATGCCGAAGGCCTGGCGCTCGACGGCGACCGGATCCTGGTCTCCTTCGAGCAGGCTCATCGCGTCGATGTCTATCCCGATCCCGGCTTTGCCGGCTCGGGAGTGATAGCCACCCTGCCGATCCTCATCCCGCGAAAGATGCTGGACGACAACCGCGGCATCGAAACCATCGCCGTGGCGCCGGCATCCAGCCCACTCAAGGGCGGCGTGGTCATCGTCTCCGAACGCGGTCTCGACAGTGACGGCAATCGGCTGGCGGCCATTCTCAGCGGGCCGCTGAAAGGCCGTTTCTCGGTTAAGCGAGACGGCAGCTTCGACATCACCGACGGTGCCTTCCTGCCGAACGGCGACCTGCTGCTGCTGGAGCGCCGCTTCAACATGGCCGAAGGCATCGGCATGCGTCTTCGGCGCATCAAGGGCGCCGACATCAGGCCCGGCGCCGTCGTCGACGGCGACTTGCTGCTGGAAGGCAATTTCAACTCGCAGATCGACAATATGGAAGGGCTCGATGCTTTCCAGGCTGCCGACGGCACGACCCATATCATTCTAGTGTCGGACGACAATCATTCGATCCTGCAGCGCAATCTGATGCTGGAATTTCGGCTTTCGGAAGAGGCCGCGTGGTCAGCGCCGAGTTCCCGGAAGCGGAATTGATCCTAGCCATCGGCCCGAAAATCGGAATCGATTTTCGGAAAGCACGATGCGTAGATTCAAAATGTTAGAGCGTCCTTTGTGCGTCCGAAAGGACGTAGACGTCAGACTGATGTCATATGCCTCGGCTATCCCGCCGCAATCGGTCGGCTTGCGACATCGGGAAAGCAGCCTCGGAGGGAAGTTCGTGGCGCATATTCATGTCATGGGCGCGTCCGGTTCAGGCACGACATCACTCGGCCGTGCGCTTGCCGAGAAGCTCGATATCGCCCATCTCGACACCGACGATTTCTTCTGGTTACCGACCGATTCGCCCTTCACGACGCCGAGGGATGCCGACGAGCGCATCGGGCTGCTCCTCGATGAGGTGGCGCGGCATGACGGCTGGGTCCTCTCCGGATCGGCGCTGAAATGGGGAAGGCCGCTCGAGCCGCTTTACGATCTGATCGTGTCCCTCAGGATCGACTCGGAGCTCAGAATGGCGCGCATCCTTGCGCGGGAGATTGCCCGATACGGCAATAGAATCAGGCCGGGCGGCGACATGGCCGTAAAAGCGGGGAATTCCTGGAATGGGCGCCAGCTACGATACGGCCGGTCGCGAACGCCGCAGCCTTGTGGCACATGAGCAATGGCTGGAAACACAGACAGCGCCGGTGCTGCGGCTCGATTCATCGCTAGGTATCGACGATCTGACGGCAGAGGTGCTGCTGCATCCGGCCCTCGCCGCCGACGCGGTCCGGCGGCGTCCGTAACTTCAGCTAGCTGGCGCGAGCAGCCTGCATCGGCCGCAGCACATTCATCAGTGCGCCATAAGGCAGCAGCATGACGAGGCCGACGATCATCTTCACGGCGAAATCGCCGATCGCCCAGGAAATCCAGCGCGGAGCCTCCGCGGCGAAGACGCCGAGGATGGGGGCTGCTTCCAGCGCAAAGGGATCGTTCGGGCCGAGGAAGACGAAAACGGCGGCGAAGGACAACGAGAAGAACATTACCGTATCGAGCGCCGAGCCGATCAGCGAACCGACCAGTGGCGCGCGCCACCAGGCTTGGCGGCGGAGGCGGTTGAAGACGGCGATATCGAGCAGCTGGCCGGCGAGATAGGCCGAGCCGGAGGCGATGGCGATACGCGGCACTGAGGTGAAGAAGGAGAGCGTCACGCCGACGACGAAGCCGGCAAACACGACCTTGCGGGCTGCCTGCGGGCCGAACTGACGATTGGTCAGATCGGTGATCAGGAAGGCGATCGGATAGGAGAAAGCGCCCCAGGTCAGGATGTCGGCAAGGTTGATGCCGGCGACTTCGGCGTTCAGCGGAAACTGGACGAGGAAGTTGGAGGCGACGACGACGAGCGTCATCAGCGCGACATAGGCGATGGTATAGCGGGTCTTCAGCATTTTTTTATCCTGGGTGATGCCACCAGTTGGAGGAGCAAACCGGCAAAGCAAAAGGCTTGTCCGGTATTATCCGTTCAAGCCTTTTGAAGCCGTATAAAAGAAGGGCAGAAGCTTACGCAGCAGCGGCTTCAGCAGTCTTCTTGGCGATCTGACGGCGCAGCAGGCGAGCGCGCATCGACAGTTCGTTTTCGCTGGCCTTCAGCAGGAAGGCATCGAGGCCGCCACGATGCTCGACGGTGCGAAGAGCGGCAGCCGAAACGCGAAGACGATAACGCTGGTTGAGAGCGTCGGAAATCAGCGTTACCTGGCACAGGTTCGGCAGGAACCGGCGCTTGGTCTTGTTGTTGGCATGGCTGACATTGTTACCAGTCAGGACGGCCTTGCCGGTCAATTCGCACACGCGGGACATGGAACACCTATTCTTGTTTTTCTCGGGCCATCGAATTGCCATTCCCGGCAAAGCCAGGCGCGCAATCCAACGGGCATGATTGGAAAGTTGCGGTTCTATAGTCAGACAGGCTGCTCGCGTCAAGCCAAACCTTGGCCTTTCCCGCAATTCTGTCAAAAAGCTGCTGTTTTCTTCCCTTCGCGGCAGGAGTATAGAGCGCTCAGCAAGGGCCTGCCAGCGCGCAGCAAGACAAGGCTTTTTTCCATGGCTCATTCGGGCAGACGGATTTTCATTTCGGCCATCGCCGCACTTCTTGCCATACCGGCATCGGCGGCCGAAATCCAGCATCGGACGGAATACCGGGTGGCGCTCGCCGGCCTGCCGATCGCGCGCGCCGCGTTCCTGACGCAGATCGAGGACGATCACAGCTACAAGATCGCCGGCGACATCAATTCTGCCGGTCTTGCCGATCTCGTCACGACGATTTCGGCCAAGACCAGCGTCACCGGCGTAGTTCGCAATGACAGATTGCAGGCGCAAAAATACTCTCTCTACTACAAGAGCGGCAAGCGGAAGGCCCGCTTCTACGAGGTCAGCTACCGCAACGGCAACATCATCTCGGCGACGACGACACCGATGCCGAAGCGTCCGAAGAACTGGATCGACGTCACGCCGCGCGACATGCGCTCGGTGCTCGACCCGATCTCCGGCCTGGTCTTCACCGGCGACACCAAGGTCTGCTCGCAGACGCTGCCGATCTTCGATGGCGAGACACGCATGGATCTGGTGCTGTCGCCGAAGGGCGACGAGGATTTTTCCACCAATGGCTTCAAGGGCAAGGCGACCGTCTGCAGCGTGCGCTTCGTACCGCGCTCGGGCTACAAGAAGGGCCGCAAGGACATCGACTATCTCAGCAAGAGTAACCGGATGGAAATCTGGTTTGCCAAGTCGGACGCGGCAAATGTATACGCTCCTGTCTATGTGCGCATTCCAACCGAATATGGAATGGTGACGATCACTGCCGTCAAATACGGCAGCAACAGCTGACGGGGCTTCTGCCTCCGTGAAGGGGGACAGGTGAAGCTTCGCGCGACGTTGATCGGTTTTACGGCCATTCTGATGTGGTCGTTCCTGGCGTTGTTCACGGCCGCCTCCGGCAAGATGCCGCCGTTCCAGCTTTCGGCCGTCTGCTTTGCGATCGGCAGCCTTCCCGGCCTTGTGGTGCTTATCCTCAATCCCGCGCGGCTGGCGCTGCTGAAGCAGCCGGCCAAGGTCTGGATAACAGGCATTGCGGGGCTGTTCGGTTATCATTTTCTCTATTTTACCGCGCTCCGGAACGCGCCGGCGGTGGAGGCGGGGCTGGTCGCCTATCTTTGGCCGCTGCTGATCGTCGTCGGTTCGGCGCTGCTGCCGGGCGAACGGCTGCGCTGGTATCATGTGGCGGGTGCGCTTGCCGGACTTTGCGGTACCTTCCTGATCGTTGGCCGCAACGGCGTCGATTTCGACGGCGCCTATGCCGTCGGTTACGGTGCCGCCTTTCTCTGCGCCTTCACATGGTCCGGTTATTCGCTGCTAACGCGGCGTTTCGACGCCGTCTCCACGGATGTCGTCACCGGCTTCTGCCTTGCGACCTCCATGCTGTCGCTCTTCTGCCATCTCGGCCTTGAGACGACCGTCTGGCCGGAAACGATTTTCGAATGGGTCGCCGTCGCCGGGCTCGGGCTCTTTCCGGTCGGTGCTGCCTTCTACGCGTGGGATTACGGCGTCAAGAACGGCGATATCCAGATTCTCGGCGCGGCAAGTTATGCAGCACCTCTGCTTTCGACGCTTATTCTGGTGCTGTTTGGATTTGCCGAGCCGAGCTGGCGCATTGCTCTCGCCTGCCTGCTCGTCACCGGCGGGGCGGTGCTCGCCGCTCAGGACATGTTTCGCCGCAAAGTTCCGGCGCAGCCTGCGGCTGCAGCATAGGCCTTAGAACAGGATGACTTTAGGCCCGGTCGGCCTAAAATCTGAATCCTGTTCTAAATTAGATAGTTGGAGCATGATGTCGCCCGAAAACCGCTCACACTTTTCGGCATCATGCTCTAGCCGCCTGGCTTCCAACCGGGTGGCGCCATCTCGAAGCTCGAGAATTCGAAGCCGGGTGAGACGGTGCAGCCGACCAGGGTGAAATCGCCGAGGGTTTCGGCCGATTGCCACCAATTGGCGGGAATGATTGCTTGCGGCCGCTCGCCGGCAGGAAGATTCGTTCCGAGCGTCAGGGTCTCGCTTGCCGTTCCGTCTTCCGACCGATGCAGCGAGAGCGGCGCGCCGGCGTAATAATGCCAGACCTCGGCCGCATCATGGACACGATGCCAGTGCGAACGTTGCCCCCTGGTCAGCAGATAATAGATCGCCGTCGAATGGCCGCGTTCTCCGCCCGCCGTATCGCGGAACGTCTGCACGTACCAGCCACCTTCGGGATGCGGCTGCATGCCGAGTTCGCTGATGATGTCCTCAGGCGACATCAGAAATGGTCCTTGCGCTTGCGGATCTCTGCAAAGACTTCCTCGTTGGTCTTACCTTCCATCAGCAGATTGCGGCGGATCGCCGGATCGGCGGCGCGCAGAAACGGGTTGGTTTCCTTTTCCAGCCCCAGCGTCGTCGGGATGGTGAATTTGCCGTCGGCGCGCAAGGCCTCGATCTCGGCGGCGCGGTTCTTCAGTCGCTCATTGTCGGGATCGACGGTCAGCGCGAAGCGGGCATTGGACAATGTGTATTCATGGCCGAAATAGATGGCGGTCTCATCGGGCAGCACGGCGAGTTTCTGCAGGGAATGCCACATATCGGCGGCCGGGCGTTCGAACAGCCGGCCGCAGCCGAGCGCAAACAGCGTGTCGGCGGCAAACAGCAGCTTGTCATCGGCAAAGTAATAGCAGATGTGGCCGGCGGTGTGGCCGGGCGTCTCGATGACGTTGACCGTGTGATCGCCGAAAAGGAAGCTGTCGCCATCGGCCATCGTCCGATCGAGGCCGGGAATGGCAATGGCCTCGTTGATCGGGCCGATGATCTCACAGCCGAACTGTTCCTTCAGTGCCAGGTTGGCAGTGACATGGTCGGTGTGATGATGCGTGGTGAAGATATGGGTGATTTTCCAGCCGCGACGTGTCGCCGCTTCCAGAATCGGCGCCTCCTCCGGCGCATCGATCGCCGCGGTAAAGCCTGTCTCCGGATCATGCACGAGAACGCCGAAATTGTCGGTGCGGCAGAGAAAAACGTCTAATTCCAAAGGTTTCATCGTTCAATAATCCCTTATCCCAGGAGTCTCGCGGAAATGTAGAGGTTCCGGCCTTGAAGTCCAACCGCCCGCTGATAACATTTGTCGCAATGCACGCCGATATCGTCGACTTACGCCAGTTCTATCATTCCGAGCTCGGACGTCTTGCCGAGCAGTCGATCGCCATGGCGCTGTCCTCGCTCTGGGTGCGGCTGCCGCAGGAGCGTCTGGTCGGTCTCGGTTATGCCGTGCCCTTCCTCGATCGCTTCCAGGCCGATACCGAACGCACCTTCGCCTTCATGCCGGCCGGGCAGGGCGCGGTGAACTGGCCGATGGGCTCGCTCTCGACGACGGCGCTGGTTTTCGACGAGGAATTGCCGCTGCCGGATTCCTCGATCGACCGGGTGCTGATGGTGCATTCGCTGGAATTTGCCGAAAGCCCGCGCGAGACGCTGAAGGAGCTCTGGCGGGTGCTGGCGCCGGGCGGACGGCTGGTCATCGTCGTGCCGAACCGGCGCGGCGTCTGGGCACGCATGGAGCATACGCCCTTCGGTTCGGGCCGGCCCTATTCCCGCGGTCAGCTGACAAATCTGCTGCGCGAGACGAATTTCACGCCGGGCGCGACGGCTGAAGCGCTGTTCTTCCCGCCTTCGAAGCTCAGAACCATCCTGCGCCTGCGGCGCGCCTTCGAGCGGATCGGCCGAACGCTTTGGCCGGCCTTCTCGGGCGTCATCATCGTCGAAGCGCAGAAGCGGCTCTATCAGGGGCTGCCGGTTGCTGCGCGGGCCTCCCGCCGCGTCTTCGTGCCGGTTCTCGCACCTCATGGCGTGCCGACCACACGCACGACAGCGCCGCGCGTCTTTTAAGACGCGCAAAGGACGCTGTAGCACTTTGAATGCTGCATAATTTTATCCTTAAATCGATTCCGATTTAAGGAATTATGCGGGAGCTGACGTCGCTCCCGGCGGTGTCCAACTGCTTGTGTCACGCCCATAGCTCTCGACAACAATCGCATTCCGCTTTAATGCCACTTGGTGTTTTTCAGCCCGGATTTACCGGCAATTCCAAGGTCGAACCCATGAGCGTTGAGATGAGCAAGCCCGTTCCGCGTCCCGGTATTCTCGATATCGCAGCCTATGTGCCGGGCAAGGAACATGCGCCGGGTGTTGCCCGTGTCTACAAGCTCTCGTCCAACGAAACGCCGCTCGGCGCCAGCCCGAAGGCAATTGAGGCCTTCAAGACGGTTGCCGACAATCTGGGGCGTTATCCCGACGGGCAGGCGATCGAACTGCGCGAGGCGATCGCCGCCGTGCACGGTCTCAATCCGGCAAACATCCTCTGCGGCAACGGTTCGGACGAGCTGCTCGGCCTGCTCTGCCATGTCTATCTCGGCGCCGGCGATGAGGGCATCATCACCGAGCACGGCTTCCTCGTCTACAAGATCCAGATCCTGGGCGCAGGCGCCACGCCTGTCGTCGTCAAGGAGAAGGACTATACCGTCGATGTCGATGCGATCCTTGCCGCGGTGACGGAGAAGACGAAGATCGTCTTCATCGCCAATCCCGGCAATCCGACCGGCACCTATGTTTCCGTCAGCGAGATCCGCCGCCTGCAGGCCGGACTGCCGAAACATGTCGTCCTGGTGCTCGATGCGGCTTACGCCGAATATGTGCGCCGCAACGATTATGAAGCCGGCATCGAGGTCGTATCCTCCAATGCCAACGTGGTGATGACCCGCACCTTCTCGAAGGCCTATGGTCTTGCGGCGCTGCGCGTCGGCTGGATGTATGCGCCCGCCGAGATCGTCGACGCGCTGAACCGCGTGCGCGCGCCGTTCAACTTGAACGCACCGGCAATCGCCGCCGCAGCCGCTGCCATCCGCGATCAGGCCTTCATCCAGCAGGCCGTCTCCTTCAACCAGATGTGGGTGGAGACGCTGACCCAGGCGCTCGAAGCGATCGGGCTGAAGGTGACGCCGTCCGTCGCCAATTTCGTCCTCATCCATTTCCCCGAGATCGACGGTAAGCGCGCCGCGGATGCCGACGATTTGCTGACGAGCCGCGGTTACATCCTGCGCGCCGTGCGCGGTTATGGCTTCGCCAATGCGCTGCGCATGAGCATTGGCCCCGAGGAGGCCAATCGCGGCGTGATTGCCGCGCTCACCGAATTCATGGGTCATCAGCCATGAGCGTGCAGTTCGATCGTATCGCGCTGATCGGCATCGGCCTGATCGGATCGTCGCTCGCCTATGACATCAGGCGGCTTGGCCTTGCGAGGGAGATCGTCGTCGCCACACGCAGCCCCGATACGCTGAAGCGCGCGGAAGAGCTTGGCCTCGGCGATCACTATACGGCGTCGTCGCAGGATGCCGTCACGGATGCCGATCTGGTGATCGTCTCGGTGCCGGTCGGCGCTTCGGAAAGTGTGGCGAAGGAGATCTCGGGAAACCTGAAGCCCGGGGCCATCGTCACCGATGTCGGTTCGACAAAGGCTTCTGTCATTGCGCAGATGCTGCCGCATATGCCTGATAATGTGCATTTTATCCCCGGCCATCCGCTGGCCGGCACCGAGAAATCCGGCCCGGATGCCGGCTTTCCCGGCCTCTTCGAAGGTCGCTGGTGCATTTTCACGCCGGTCGCCGGCACCGATGAGACGGCGCTGAAGCGGCTTCGCAGCTTCTGGGAAGCGCTGGGCTCGAAAGTCGACGAGATGGATGCCGAGCATCACGACAAGGTGCTCGCCATCGTCTCACACCTGCCGCATATCATCGCCTACAATATCGTCGGCACCGCCGACGATCTGGAGACGGTGACGGAATCGGAAGTCATCAAATATTCCGCCTCCGGCTTTCGCGATTTCACCCGCCTTGCTGCCTCCGACCCGACGATGTGGCGCGACGTCTGCCTGCATAACCGCGATGCGATCCTCGAAATGCTGGCACGGTTCTCGGAGGATCTCGCCTATCTGCAGCGCGCCATCCGCTGGGGCGAGGGCGACAAGATATTCGAACTCTTCACCCGCACGCGCGCCATCCGCCGTTCGATCGTCCAGGCTGGCCAGGATGTCGACGCGCCGGATTTCGGCCGCCATGCGCTAGACAAGAAGTAGCCGCGGCGATGGTGGAGGTGGCACGTGCCGGCCGGGCGGATATCGACTGGCTGGCGCGCGAGGATGCTAGCGCCGGTGCGGCATGGGTATCGCGCTGCGTCGCGCTCGGCGAATATCTGGTTGCCAGGGAGGCCGATGAGATTGTCGGTTTCCTGCGCTTTTCCCGCTTCTGGGGCAGGGTTCCCTATATGGAAATGATCCGCGTCCTGCCCGGTCACCGCCGGTCGGGCGTCGGCACGGCGCTGTTTCTCGCCTGGGAAGACGCTATGCGCGGCGACGGCGCCCGCCTGCTGATGACGTCGAGCGAATGCGACGAAAGCCGGCCTCAGGACTGGCATCGCCGCAACGGATTTTCCGAAACCGGTGCGATCGAGCTGCCCGACCTGCAATCGGTGCCGGAAGTCTTCTTCATCAAGCGAATCGCCTGAAGCGCCTCGCGTCGAGCCGGAATCATGCGACGCGCTTCAGGCCTTTCCTATGCATCCCGTTATCCCAGAAACCTCTGGACACTTTTGGGGGGATGCATCAGATCGGCGGAATCCGGCCGAGCGGGATGAAACCGCTGACGGTGGCATTGCCGCGATCGACGACGAGATCGACAGAGACTTTGTCGCCGCCGCCGGCAAGCGCCTTCAAGAGCTTGGTCGCCGTATTGACGGTCGAGGCGATATCCGGAAAGGCCTGTTTCAGGCTGTCCCCCCAAGGACCGAGCTGTTCGATCTCCAGCTTGAATTTTCCCGAGAGCAAGCCCTGCTCATCGAAGGAGAAGGGGCCGGTGAGCGTCATCACCTTGCCGTCGCCGATGTCGGCGACGATGCGGCGCAGGTCGCCGGTGGCACCATTGAGGCCGTTCCGGTCACTGCCGTCGATCAGGCCGGCCTTGCCGGCGACGGTCAGATCGATGCTGGCAGACAATTTCGGGAAGATCTGCGGCCAGTCCTTGATCGCCGCGTTGGCGTCCTGCACGGAAATCGCACCGTCGAGATCGGCACCATTCTGGCGCAGATGGATTTCGGTGCGAGCGGCATCGAAGCTCATGGTCTGGCCGGTGTAGGAGGAGACGGCCATCGCCTTCAGACCTTCGATGACGGTCGAGCTGCGGTCGACGCCCTGCAGCCTGGTTGCAAGACTTGCCTGCAGGTCCGTCCATTGGGCCGAGATCGAAAGGCCGTTGCTGGTGCGGATTTCGGCCGGCGAATCGAGTTCCCAGACGATATTGCCGGGCGCATAGACCTGGGCTGCCGAACGCAGTGCGCCGAAGGTGGCGGAGACGCCGTTGACATTGTCGTCGACGTCAATCTTCGAGCAGAACAGACCGATACGGAAGGGATAGCCGCGGAATTCGATATCGGAGCATTCGCCGCTGACGCCTGCCTGATCGCGCGGCGCGATCGCTTTCAGCACTGTGTTCTTCAGCGCCGAGGCCGCATAGAACCAGCCGCCGGTATAAAGCGCAATCACCAGGAGGACGCCTCCACCCAGCAACCAGAATTTCTTACCGCTGCCGGATTGGCTTGACGCTGCCATGATGTTCTCCAATGGTGAATCGCAAATGTGATTCCCGGTCTGGCGTGCGATATGGACGAATTTTGGGTATTTGGCTACGGTTCGCTGATGTGGAATCCGGGCTTCGAGTTCATGGAGCGGGCAGAGGCCCTGGTCTACGGCTACAGGCGTTCGCTCTGCGTCCGCTCCTTTGTCCATCGTGGCTCCCGCGACAATCCGGGCCTGGTTCTCGGCCTCGACAGGGGTGGCGCCTGCCGCGGCATGGCTTTCCGCATTTCGCCGGAAAAATGGGATGAGGTGATCGATTATCTCCGCGCCCGCGAGCTGGTCACCAATGTCTACCTGGAGCGCCGGGTGCGGCTGCAGCTTGCCGGACGGCGCCGGGTGGAGGCGGTCGCCTACATCATCGACCGCGAGCATGAACAATATGCCGGCGCGCTCGATGCGCTGGCGGCGGCGCGCGTGGTGAACGAAGCAAAAGGCCAGTCTGGTCCGAATGACGCCTATGTCTTCAACACGCTGACGCATCTGAAGCAGATGGGCATTCGCGACCATTGGCTGGAGCAGGTCGTCAACGAAGTGGAGCGGCTACGCGCCGCCTGATCTCAGCCAGTTGCCGCGTTCAGCTTGCGCAACTCGACCAGCCTTTCGACCGCCGTCGGCGGGAGCGGCAGATGCGGATTTCGCTCGACGGTTTCGAGCAGGAGCTCGTCGCTTGCCCGCTCCGATACCTCGATCAGATGGGTAAAAAAGGCGTCCGGATCCATTCCCGGCATGATCGGCGGCAGGATCCTCACCTTGAAATGGCCGGGATAACGACGAATGCTCCGTCGCGGCCAGAAGAGGCCGGGATGCATGGCGACCGGCACGACGGGGAGGTTAAGATCGCGGTACATGCGGGCGATGCCGTATTTATAGAGCGGTTCTGCGCCCGGCGGGCGGCGGGTGCCCTCCGGATAGATGATGAGCTGGCGGCCGGTCGAAAGCTCTTCCTTCGTGCGTTTCAGCACTTCCACCATCACCTTGCCGCGGGCGCCGCGATCGACCGGGATCATGCGCTGTTTCTTCGCATACCAGCCGAAGAGCGGAATCCACATCAGTTCGCGCTTCAGGATATAAACCGGATCCTTCAGCCAGGGCAGCAGTGCGTAGGTATCCCAGAAGGACTGATGCTTCGGCGCCAGGATGTAACTGCCGTCAGGCAGGTTCTCCAGGCCCTCGATCTCGAAGGTGGTGCCGACGATCACCCGCATCAGCCAGTGGTTGGAGCGCGCCCAGTTCTTCGGGATCGCATAGGCGATCTTGCGCGGCACCACGAAATAGTAGGGCGAGAGCACAATCATCCGGATGATGAGGTTGGCGTAGAAGATCGTGTTGAAGAGAACGGAACGCAGGGCGATCATGAAACTTTCCCGAGGCATGCTCACGCGACCGGCCTACACGATATTGCCCGCCATAAAAAGCGTTTGATGCTGCCTTGATGTAAAAGCCTGGAGCAATTCCAGCAAAAGTGCGCAGCGGTTTTGCGTCCGGAATTGCGCAAAAACAAGAAGATAGCGCATGACCCCGAAAGTCGGAATCGATTTTCGCAAGGGATTATGCGCGACTTTCAAAGGGATGGACCGTCCTTGCGCGTCCTATCGAAGCGCGGCGCTCTATTCTTGGCCGGACGCACTTGCCGAGCGCAAGCCAGTGTGGCGGCCGAAGCCGGTGATGTTGCGGGCGCCAGTCAGCAGCACTTTCACATATTCGGCCAGCATGACGCGCATCGCATTCGGGTCGGTGAACCAGTTGCGGCTCTTCAAATCCGAGTTGACCACGGGATAAGCGATGAACTCGATGTCGGGATCGACATAGGAGAGCTCGGCGAGGCTTCGCGGCATGTGGTAGTTGTTGGTGACGATCAGAACGCTGCGGTATCCCTTGGCGTGGATCCAGTTCGAAGCTTCCTCGGCATTGCCGATCGTGTCGATCGCATCGTAGCCGATATCGACACAGCAGGAGAAGAGATCGGCCGAACCCTGCGTCATCTTGCGGATCTGTGCCGGTGTCGTCGTCGGGTGGGCGCCGGAAATGAGCAGGCGCTTGCCGGCACCCTTCTGCAGCAGCTCCACGGCCTGGTCGATGCGCTGGTAACCACCCGTCAATACCACAATGGCATCCGCTTTAGGCTCGGCCGGCGGCCTGAGTGTCGTCACCGAATCGGCAAAACGCAGAAAGCCGCCGAACACCAGGGCGATTACCAGCAGGCAGCCAAAGCCGCCCCAGCGCAGCAGGCGGCGGATCGGCCCACGCCGCGGCGGCAGACCCGCCGGGCGATCAAGCTCCGGGTCCTGATGAATCGGGTTGGGTGTCGTGTGTCCCATCGTCATGAATCGTGATTATACGCTGATTGCGGCGCGGAACAGACGCTTTCATGGCAAAACGGCACGGTCACGATCAACTTCCGATGCCGTCCGTGCGTGTCGGGTCCGAGCGTAGCGTATCGATTTCGTAGATCGTCCGCATGACGGTGAGCCGGGCGGTGAAGGTGGTGAGCAGCGCGATGACGATCATCGTTGCGAAGATGCCGGCATAACCGAGCACGCCGACGGAGAAGGTGCCAAAGAGCGCGGTCGCCTGGTCCGTTTCGGGGGTGGCGAGGGTGCGGCTTTGCCAGAAACCGGCGGTGGCGAAGAAGAGGGCGGCAAGCGCGCTGCCGATCGCCGAGCCCTTGAGGCTGATCTTCAGGAAATGCTTCTGGAATTCGGTGGCGACGAAGGAGCTTTCGGCGCCGACGAAATGCAGCACCTCGACGACGTGACGATTGCCCGACAACGCGCCGCGCGTGGCGAAGACGACAGTGAGCACCATCGCCGTGAAAACCAGGAGCAGGATGCCGGTGCCGATCATCACAGTCGTGTGCGCCATGGACACCAACCGGTCGACCCAGGTGCGGTGATCGTCAAGGGTGGCCTGCGGAATGCTTTCCTTCAGCAGCGCCCGCATCGAATCGAAATCCGGTGGATTGCTCTCGTCGATGGTGATGATGACGAGGCGGGGAACGGGCAGATCCTTGAGATCGAGACCAGGGCCGAGCCAGGGTTCGAGCAGGCGAGCGGTCGCCGCCTCATCGACGATCTGGCCACTCTTGGTGCCGACGAAGGTCAGCGCGAGATCGCGCGCCTGGGTCAGCGCCTTTTCCATGTCGAGATTGTCGTCCGGCTTGATCTGGATGGTAATCTCGCGCGAGATCTGGCTCTCCCAGCTGGCCGCCGTCGAGCGCACCATGCTGACGCCGCCGAGCGTCAGGCAGGCGAGAAAGGCCATGATTGATATCACCACCATCAAGGCGCTGCCCTGGATGTTGGAAGGCGGCAGGATCGGCGCGGTCGGACGCACGCGCAATTCTGGCCGCTTCTGCTGGGTCTTGGCAGACGCCTTCTCGGGGTTTCTGGACGGGGGCTCAGTCATAAATATCGAGATGCCCCTCTGAGAGGATCATGCGGCGGGCTTCCACCTGCTCCATCAGCGCCAGGTCATGCGTGGCGATCACGACTGCCGTGCCGAGGCGGTTCAGCTCGAGGAAAAGGTTGAGTAGGCGCTTTGCCATCGGCGGGTCGACATTGCCTGTGGGTTCGTCGGCCAGCAGCACTTCCGGCCGATCCATCAACGCCCGGGCGATTGCGGCGCGCTGCTTCTCGCCGCCGGAGAGTACGGGCGGCAGCACGTTGATGCGTTCGCCGAGGCCGACCCATTTCAAAAGTTCCAGGACGTCGGTCTTGTAGGAGCTCTCATCCTTGCCGCGCACCCGTAAGGGCAAAGCGACATTCTCATAGGTGGTGAGATGGTCGAGGAGGCGGAAATCCTGGAAGACGATGCCGACGCGGCGGCGCAGAAGCGGCAGTTCGGGGCGGGGGATTTCGGAAATGTCGCGCCCGAACATGCGGATCAAGCCGCGCGTCGGCTGCAGCGACATGAAAAGCATCCGCAGCAACGACGTCTTGCCGGCGCCCGATGGACCAGTCAGGAACTGAAAGGATTTCTTCGGAATGTCAAAGGTCAGGTCCCGGAGGATTTCCGGGCCCATGCCATAACGCAAACCGACATTCTCGAAGTGGATCAACGGGCAGCTCAGTCTGTTGTGGGTTTCACCGCACGACTTGTTAACCAACACCGTTAACAGCCGGTAAATTTTGCTGGAAAGACGCCCGTTTGATGGCGATCTTTGCGAAGCATTAACCATTAAAATTTACGACTGAGCAGGATTCGTTTCAATGCCAAGATTTCCCCTGGCAGCGAAACCATGTGGACATCTGCGAGGCAGCCACCATGGAAGCATCCTCCTTCAGTCGCCGGACGGGCCAGGCCTATGATTTCCTGCCGCCGGAACCCACCAACCGTCGGTACCGCTCGGCGCGTCCTGCCGATATCTCCGACGCCGAATTCGTCACCCTCGGCAAAGTTCGGCCCAGGGAATTCAATGCAAGGACCTATAACGACAACCGCAAGCGTATGGCTGCCGCAAACGCCGCACCGCCGCCGTTCATGCCGGCAATGGCTGCTTCCGTTCTGCAGACCGTGGAATCCTGGCTGCAGCGCGCGTCGATGCGGAGCTTCGCAGCGCTGGTGCTGGCGCTCGTCGTGCTCGTCTTCGGGCTTGCGGGTGGTTTTTCCGGCCTTTCCGGGGAGCGAGCCACTTCCGGCGCATCGCTGCATTTCACCCATGTCACGGTGACGCCGCGTGATGCGAACGGCATGCGCGTGCTCGTCATCAACGGCATCATCGAAAACGAGAGCGGCACGACGCAGACGGTGCATCCGATCCGTGCCGATCTCGTGACCGACGAACGGTTGACCGCAAGCATCGTCATCAACCCGCCAGCCGATGTGATCTATGGCGGCCAGAGCCGGGGCTTCTCGGCGCGCGTCCAGCATGCCGGCGGAAAAATGCCGGAGGTCCGGCTTTCCTTCCTGCCGCAGACGTAACAGGACATGGATTGCCGATTTTCGCGTCGCAGGTCGCGCCAATCGCGTTAATTTCATAGCCGGCGAGGCTGTTTCAGGCTCGCATATGTGCTAACGGCTTACCCTTCTTTTCATGGAGCAAGCCCTTATGCCTGTCGTGCGCGGAAAAAACATCGAGCCGCTCTTCACCGCCGAGCAGATCGCCGAGCGCAATCATTCGATGGCGCGGGAGATCGCCAGCGGCCCGACCAAGGACCTGCTGGTCATCGCCGTGCTCAAGGGCTCCTTCATCTTCGCCGCCGACCTGATCCGTGCCCTGCATGATAGCGGGCTTGCCCCGGAGGTCGAGTTCATCACCCTGTCGAGTTACGGCATCGGCACGGTTTCTCAGGGCGTGCGCATCGTCAAGGATATCGACAGCGACGTGCATGGCCGCGACGTCCTGCTGATCGACGATATCCTCGAATCCGGCCGGACGCTGCTCTTTGCCAAGGAGCTGCTGTTCGAACGTGGCGCGCGCAACGTCACGATCGCCGTGCTGCTCGACAAGCGCGTCAAGCGCAAGGAAAAGCTGGAGGCCGACTATGTCGGCTTCGAATGCCCCGACTATTTTGTCGTCGGCTACGGCATGGATGTCGCCTATGCCTTTCGCGAACTGCCCTTCGTCGGCGTGGTTACCGGGGACGCCTGAGCTGTTGCCTTCAAGACGGGTTGTTAACCATCTCGTCCATCGCTTCACCATCTTTACCGATCGAAAAGGAAAGTCTGGTGATTTCCGTCGCGGGGCTGATACGGAGCGATGCACATATGGCAAGAATTCTGATTACGGAAGACGAGGACTCCCTGCGGTCCTTCGTGGCCCGGGCCCTGCGGCTTGATGGCCACGAGACCGATGAGGCGGCCGATGGGGCCGAGGGCTTGGAGAAGCTCAAGGACGGGGTCTACGATCTGCTGCTTTCAGATATCCGCATGCCCGTGATGGACGGCATTGAACTCGCCCATCAGGCAAAAGACGCTTTTCCGGGTCTGAAGATCCTGCTGATGACCGGTTATGCCGAACAGCGCGAACGAGCCGACGATCTTGCCGAAAAGATCATCGATGTCGTTGCCAAACCATTCGCGCTTCCCGATATCCGCAAGGCTGTTGCCCGGGCGCTCGTCGCCTAGGGCTTAATGCCGAAAGGTGTGAGCGGTCGTCGGACGAGATGGTGCTCACCTTCCTCGATTGATATCCGGATTTAGATTTTAGGCCGATCCGGCCTAAAATCATTCTGTTAGAGCGACTGCGATCCATTATGTGGTGGAGTAGGACCTACTGGATGTCCAGCAGCCGCTCGAGATAGCGCCGTTCCATTTCCTGCGGCGGATTGTTGCCAAGCTTTTCGCGGATCGCGTCAAGGATTTCTCGCGCCCGCTGAACGTCGATTTCGTCAGGCACCTTCACGTTGTCGCCAAATTCAGGTCCCTGGGTCCGGCGTGGCCGGCCGAGCGGGTCGCGGCCGTTCTGGTCGCCCTGGCCAACCTGGCCGTTCGGACCTTGACCTTGCTGGCCCTGCTGCGCCTGCATCATCTGGTTCATCATGTCGCGGGCGCCCTGGCGAAGTGCTTCGAGCGCGCGGCCCTGGCCCTCGACGGCCGGCTGGCCGCGGCCCTGGCCGAGTTCACGGCCGGCGCCTTCCATCTCACGCTGCGCCTGGCGGAAGCCCGGGCCGGGCTTCATGCCCATCTCGCCGAGGCTCTTCTGCAATTCGCCGAGCTGCTTGCCCAGCGCATCCTGCTGGGCGCGCAGCTGTTTCAGCGCCTCCCGCAGCTGCTCGGCCGTCATCTGGTCGGAGGGCTGCTGGCCTTCCTTGCCTTGCTGGCCCTGCTGCTGGTCCTGTGGCTCGCCGTTCTCTCCGGGATTCATCTCGTCGAGCAGCGGATCGTTTTCGCCCATGTCAGGCTCGCCGCGCTGCATGCGGTCCCTGAGCTGCTGGTCGAGCCGGAAGGTCTGTTCCATCAGCTTCTGCTGGTCGCGCAGGATCTCGCCGAGCTTGTCGATCTGTTTGCGGGCTTCGCTGTTTTCCTGGCCCTGCTGACCGCGCTGCGGGCGGCCCGCCTGCAGGTTGTTCATCATCCGCTGCAATTCCGACAGCATCTGCTGGGCCGCGTCACGATTGCCGGAGCGGGCGAGATTCTCGATCTGGTCCATCATCCGTTCCAGATCCTGCTGGCGCAGGATATTCTGCGCATTCTGGTTCGGTTGCATCGGCGCGTTCTGCATGCGCTCTGCAAGCTCGGTCATATAGTCCTGCATCGCCTTGCGCAGCTCGTCCATCAGCTTCTTGATCTCCGCGTCGGGAGCGTTGCGGTCCAGCGCGTCGGCAAGCTTCTGCTGGGCTTCGCGCAGCTTGCGCTCGGCAAGCGAGAGATCGCCGTCCTCCATGCCGAGGGCGATCTCCCAGAGATATTGGGCCGTATCCTTCAGCGCATCCTCACCCTTTGCGAGCTTCATGCGAGCCAAGGCGGATTCGAGCAGCAGATAGTTGGTGAGCTTGGGGATCGTCTCCTCGGGGCGGATGGTCAGCGCCTCGTTCAGGGCGATCGCCTGCGGCATCTTGCGGGTATCGAGCGCGAAAACCTGCCGCTCCTCGGCGACGGCCGCGGCAAGCGGCTCGTTGAAGGGCCGCGACGGCAGCACCATCTCATGCGGTGGGCTGCGGCCGGTCTGGCCGGCGGCATCCTTGGCGACGAGGGTGATGCGCACGCGCTTGCCGGCAAGCGGATGTTCGGTCAGGTTCCGGCTGGTCACACCCTTGGCGTCGCGGGCGTTGCGGCGGGGGACATCCAGCCGGTACTCCGGCAGCGGATAGAGCGGCGTTGCGGTCGGGTCTGTTTCGACGGGAACGATCTCCGCATGCGCTTCCTGGACGCCGTAATCGTCCTTGACGGTGAAACCGATTTCGAGCGCGCCGTTGACGCTGGGCTTCGGCAGGCCGTCAAAGGCAATCTCCGGGGCCTTGTCGGGGAGCACGTCGAAGCTCCAGCGCCGGCCATTGACCTCGAGTGCACCGTTCTCCTGAAGCTTCATCATATGCGTCTGCGCGATGAGAGCCTGGCTGGCTGGTGCCGCCGTCGGCTGCTCGCTGGCTGATGCCGCGGTCTGCTGCGGCTTGGTATCGGCCTGCACGGCGATATCCTGTGCCTCGCCGTTCGCCTTGCGGAACACGACTTTTTCCGCCGTCTTTCCGCCGCTGACGCGGACAGTGAGGCCTGAAAACTGCGGAATGCCGATCGGCGCCTGCTCGCTGCCGTCAGCCGTCAGATAGATCGGGGCGCGGCCGGTATAGGAAGGCGGCGTCACCCAGGCGTCAATGCGCACTGCCGGATCGCTGACCACCTGCTCGGGTGCTGCCTGCAACGCGTCGCGGATCGAGCCGCCGTTGATCGACAGCGAATAACCGAAGGCCGTGACGAGCAGCAGCGCCGGGACGGCGCGCAGCGCGAAACGGTCATGCGCGGCGATATCAGGCCGCGGCAGTCCGGCATCGAGCGCTGCGATCTTTTCGGCCATGCGCGTCTGGTGCTCACGCCAGAGCGCCCGGCCGAAGGGCGTATCGAAGGCCGGCTCGTCTTCCTGAACGGTGACCGGCTGGTGCGGCAGGCCGTTGCGCTCTTCCAGCATGCGGTCGGCTTCTGCAACCCTCGGCCAGCGCAGGGTGCGGAAGGGGAGGAGCGAGACGAGAAAAGCGCCAGCAAAGGCAATCAGCAGCAAGATGCGCAGCCAGTCCGGCACGCTGCGGAAGACGCCGAACCAGGAGGCAGAGAGATAAAAGGCGATGACGGACAGTACCGGCATCAAAGGCGGCAGCAGTTGCTCGAAAAAGAGCACGATTCGCGCCAGCAGTCGTTTCGTCGTCACCAGCCGGGCAAGCGAGGGACGATAGGCAAATGCGCCTTTCTTCTGCCGCGAGGGGCTTGTCATCGGTCCGGTCTCCGCGATCTGGCGTTCTGGAACAGAGGGCGCTTCCGGCGATTGCAGGGCAATACGCTCATGAACGAAAGGATAACACTCTTTGTGGCGAAGGCGAGGGCGAGCGGCCGGCAATACCGGCTTTTCACGTTTATTCGCCAAAAAGTGATGGCGACTTAAAGCGCGTCGCGATCTTTCAGATTGCTTCGCGCGCTTTAAATCTTCGTTTTACGCATGTGGTAGTCGCAAAATCGCTGCCCACTTTTGCGCGAAAATCGATCCCGATTTTCGGGCCGATGCGCTAGAACAGGATGATTTTAGGCCGGGTCGGCCTAAAATCTGAATCCTGTTCTACATTCTATAGTGAGAGCATGATGTCGTCCGAAAACCGCTCACACTTTTCGGCATCATGCACTAGTCGAGCCAGGCCGGAACGGAGTCGAGGCTGATCAGTTCGGCATAGGTTCTGCGCGGTCGAATCGTGTGGAAATCGCTGCCCCTGACCAGAACTTCGGGCACCAGCAGGCGGCTGTTATAGGTGCCGGCCTGGACCGCGCCATAGGCGCCGGCGCTGCTGACGGCCACCAGGTCGCCGGGCTTCGGCATCGCCATCTCGCGGTCGAGCGCCAGATAGTCGCCAGTCTCGCAGACGGGGCCGACAACATCGGCGCGGATGCGGGGGGCGTTGGCCGCCGAAATCGTTACCGGCCGGATCTCGTGATAGGCCTCGTAGAGCGTCGGGCGGATGAGATCGTTCATCGCGCCGTCGACGATGACGAAGGTTTTTTCGCCGCCATCCTTCACATACAATACTTCGGTCACGAGGATGCCGGCATTGCCGACGATCAGGCGTCCGGGTTCGGTGATGATCTTGCAGTTTAGACCGCGCAGCTGGTTCTTGACGATTGCCGCATAGGCGTCCGGCAGCGGCGGCGGATTGTTGTCGTCCTTGTAGGGGATGCCGAGGCCGCCGCCGATATCGACGTGATGGATGGTGTGGCCGTCGGCGCGCAGCGTCGCGACAAGGTCGTGCAGCAGCTTGAAGGCGTCGTCGAAGGGCTGCAATTCGGTGATCTGGCTGCCGATATGCATGTCGATGCCGGTGACCTCGATGCCCGGCAGCTTGGCGGCATGGGCATAGATGGCGCGGGCGCGCTCCCAGGAGATGCCGAACTTGTTTTCCTTCTTGCCGGTCGAGATCTTGGAATGCGTCTTTGCATCGACATCAGGGTTGATGCGGAAGGAGACCGGCGCTTTCTTGCCCGCGCTGACGGCGCGCTGATTGAGGATCTCGAGTTCAGGCTCGGATTCGACGTTGAAACAGTAAATGCCGGCTTCGAGAGCGAAATCCATCTCGGATGGGGTCTTGCCGACACCTGAGAACATGATGCGATTTGCCGGGATGTCGGCGGCAAGCGCGCGGCGCAGCTCTCCCTCCGAGACGACGTCGATGCCGGCGCCGAGGCGGCCCAGCGTCTTCAGCACCGCCTGGTTCGAATTCGCCTTCATCGCATAGCAGACCATGGAGTCCATGTCGGCGAAGGCTTCCGAAAAGACGCGGTAATGGCGCTCCAGCGTCGCGGTGGAGTAGACGTAGAAAGGGGTGCCGACCGCCTTGGCGATCTCGGGAACGGGGACGTTCTCCGCATGAAGGACGCCGTCGCGGTACTCGAAATGGTTCACGGGTTTATGCCTTAAAGAAGGGGATCGAGAAGGAAGGGCTTGTCGACGGTTCCCGGCCGTTTCGTCGGCTTGGAAACGTCGCCTTCCTTGGTTGCCGCAGCGCTCGGCGGATCGAGGTCGCCCTTGCGCCCGCATCCGGCAACGGCAAGGCCGATGACGGCGAGAACCGCCGTCAGGCGGACGAGGTGCGGCAAGCTCTTCATGAATATCCTCTTCTGCGGCATGTGATGGCATCATTCATATCGAATAATGGACATCTTCATAGCGAAGTTTATCCGCCTTGTGCACCCTGATTGTTGGCGGTCTTTGCGCGCTCCGCAGGAAGGGCGCGGCGGTTTTTCGCCACGCCTGGTATCTCTTAGTTGCGGGCGCGCCAGAAGGCGATCTGCCTGCGCACTTCGGACGGCGCGGTGCCGCCGAAGCTCTTGCGACTGGCGACCGAGGCCTCGACGGTCAGCACGTCGTAGACCTTGTCGGTGATCGCGGCATGGATCGCCTGCAGATCGGAGAGCGGCAGCTCGGCAAGGTCGCAGCCTTTGCTTTCGGCGAGTGCGACGGCGCGGCCAGTGACGTGATGGGCGTCGCGGAAGGGAAGGCCCGCTTCACGTACCAGCCAGTCGGCAAGATCGGTCGCCGTCGAATAGCCGGAGCCGGCCGCCGCCTTCATGCGCGCGGTATTGACGGTCATATCGCGCACCATGCCGGTCATGGCGGCAATTGCCAGTTCCAGACTCTCGGCGGCGTCGAAGACCTGTTCCTTGTCTTCCTGCATGTCCTTGGAATAGGCGAGCGGCAGGCCCTTCATGATCGTCAACAGCGCCACCAGCGAGCCGTTGATGCGGCCGGTCTTGGCGCGCACCAGTTCGGCCGCATCCGGGTTCTTCTTCTGCGGCATGATCGACGAGCCGGTCGAGAAGGCGTCGGAGAGACGCACGAAACCGAATTGCGGGGTCGACCAGATGACGATCTCTTCCGCCAGACGCGACAGATGCATGCCCGCAATCGCCGCGATCGACAGGAATTCGATGGCGAAATCGCGGTCGGAGACCGTATCGATGGAGTTGCGGGTCGGCTCGCGGAAACCGAGCGCCTTGGCCGTCATGTGGCGGTCGATCGGATAGCCGGTGCCGGCAAGTGCGGCGGCACCGATCGGGCTTTCATCCAGATGCTCGATGGCGTGGCGCACACGCGAGCGATCGCGGCCGAACATTTCGACATAGGCCATGCAGTGATGGCCGAAGGTAACGGGCTGGGCTGCCTGCAGATGGGTGAAGCCCGGCATGACGCTTTCGGCATGTTCTTCGGCGCGGTCGAGGAAAGCCGCGATCAGGCCGGTCAGCATCTGCTCGGTCTTCTGCAGCTCTTCCTTCACCCAGAGACGGAAGTCGAGCGCCACCTGATCATTGCGCGACCGGGCGGTGTGCAACCGGCCGGCCGCCGGTCCGATCAATGTCGCCAGGCGTGCTTCGACATTCATATGGATATCTTCGAGCTGACGCGAGAATTCGAAATTGCCGCTTTCGATCTCTGACAGGATCGTGTTTAGCCCGTGAACGATCTTGTCCTTATCTTCGGCGGAAATGATCCCCTGATGGGCGAGCATCGTCGCATGGGCAATCGAACCGCGAATATCCTGCGCGAATAGCTTCTTGTCGAAACCGATCGAGGCATTTATCTCCTCCATGATCGCGTCCGGGCCGGAGGCGAAGCGACCGCCCCACATCTGGTTGGAGGATTTGGTGTCCGTGGTGTCGTCGGCCATGAAGGTGTCCGCCTTGAGGATGCATGTCCAGGAGAATGAAATGACGACAAGAAAACCCCTCGGGCTGCCATCCCTGAAATGGATCGCGATGGCCGCCGTTGCGGGTGTCGTTGCCGGTGCGGCAGCGGTATACGTGAAGGAGACGGGGATTGGCAATGGCGGCGGCGAAACGGCGTCGGCCGAATGCAAGCTTGCGAGGGATCGCGTCGCCAGCGTCACGCCGCTGATGAAGGGACAGGTGGCCGCGATGGTCGCCGCCTACGAGCCGCGCAAGCTGACCGCGGTCTCCTTCAACGGGCCGGATGGCAAGCCGCTGACGCTCGATCATTTCGCCGGCAAGACCGTGCTTCTCAATCTCTGGGCGACATGGTGCGTTCCGTGCCGCGAGGAGATGCCGGCGCTGAACGCGCTTGAGAAGGAGATGGGCAGCGACAGGTTCCAGGTGGTGCCGGTCAATATCGATAGCGGCGACGACGAGAAGCCGAAGACCTTCCTTGCGGAGATCGGCGTCGATGCGCTGCAGCTCTATCGCGACAATACGATTTCGGTGTTCAACAATCTGAAGAAAGAGGGCCTCGCCATGGGGCTGCCGGTGACGCTGTTGATCGATGACAAGGGATGCCTGATTTCAGCAATGAACGGGCCGGCTGCCTGGGACAGCGAGGATGCCAAGGCGCTGATCAAGGGCGCGATCGGGTCGTAGCGCCGCGGGCGCTGATGAGGATGCTTCGAGCAGCAGAAGTTTACCGCGTCGGGACCGGCACTTCACCGCGATAGTCATAGAAGCCGCGGCCGGACTTGCGTCCGAGCCAGCCGGCTTCGACATATTTCACCAGCAGCGGGCAGGGACGATATTTCGAGTCCGCCAGGCCGTCATGCAGCACCTGCATGATCGAGAGGCAGGTGTCGAGGCCGATGAAATCGGCAAGCTGCAGCGGTCCCATCGGATGGTTGGCGCCGAGCTTCATCGCCGTATCGATGGCGTCGACCGTGCCGACGCCCTCATAGAGCGTGTAGATCGCTTCGTTGATCATCGGCAGCAGGATGCGGTTGACGATGAAGGCCGGGAAATCCTCGGCGACGGTGATGGTCTTTTCCAGCGTGCCGACGAATTGCTTGGCGGCGGAAAAGGTCTTCTCGTCGGTGGCGATGCCGCGCACCAGTTCAACCAGCTTCATCACCGGCACCGGGTTCATGAAATGTATGCCCATGAAGCGCTCGGGGCGGTCGGTGGCGGCAGCAAGCCGGGTGATGGACAGGGAAGAGGTGTTGGTGGCAAGCAGTGCTTCCGGCTTCAGGACCGGACAGACCTGGGTATAGATCTTGCGCTTGACCGTTTCATCCTCGGTGGCGGCCTCGATGACGAGGTCGGAGGGGGCGAGATCATTGACATCGGACGAGCCTGTGATGAGCGACAAGGTCGACTTGCGCTCCTCTTCGGTCATCTTGCCGTTCGTCACCAGGCGGGCCAGGTTGCCGTTGATGGTGGCAAGACCGGATTCGATGCGGTCCTGCGAGAGATCGTAAATGTGAACCCTGTAACCTGCGGCGGCCGAAACATGCGCGATGCCGCAGCCCATCTGGCCGGCACCGATAATACCAATATTCTTCAACACCGCATTCATCTCCAAACCCCCGCACGGCATTCGCCCCCGCGCCGCCGCATTTTTCTAGCAATGCTGCCGGACGAAGGATCGCCCGGCAGCAGTAGTAGCCCGATAAAAGATAATTTTCCAGTCATTCGCAAGTGCGAAAGAAAAGCATTTGACGCGGTCAGAGCGCCTTTTGCAATTCCGGCAGGGCGTCGAAGAGATCGGCGACCAGTCCGTAGTCGGCGACCTGGAAGATCGGCGCCTCCTCGTCCTTGTTGATGGCGACGATGACCTTCGAATCCTTCATGCCGGCCAGATGCTGGATGGCGCCTGAAATGCCGCAGGCAATGTAGAGCTGCGGCGCCACCACCTTGCCGGTCTGGCCGACCTGCCAGTCGTTCGGCGCATAACCGGCATCGACGGCGGCTCTGGATGCGCCGACGGCAGCACCGAGCTTATCGGCAAGCGGCAGGATGACTTCCCTGAACTTCTCGGCCGAGCCGAGTGCCCGGCCGCCGGAGATGATGATCTTCGCCGATGTCAGCTCCGGACGGTCGGAGGCCGACACCGCGTCCTTGACGAAGGTCGAAAGCCCCGGATCGGAAACCGCCGAGATTGCCTCGACGGTCGCCGAACCACCTTCCGGTGCAGAGGCAAAGGAAGCGGTGCGCACGGTGATGACCTTCTTGGCATCGGTCGCCTGTACCGTCTGGATGGCATTGCCGGCATAGATCGGCCGCTTGAAGGTATCGGACGAGATCACCTCGATGATCTCGGAGACCTGGGCGACGTCGAGAAGAGCGGCGACGCGCGGCAGCACATTCTTGCCGACCGAGGTGGCGGCAGACAGGATCGTGTCGTAGCTGCCGGAGAGCGAGACGATCAGGTCGGCCAGCGGCTCGGCCAGATTGTTGGCCAGCTCGTCGCTTTCGGCCAGCAGCACCTTGGAGACGCCGGCAAGCTTGGCCGCCTGTTCGGCAGCAGCCTTGGCAGCCTTGCCGGCGACGAGCACATGCACGTCGCCGCCGATCTTGGTGGCAGCCGTCAGCGTCTTGGCGGTCTGATCAGACAGGCTTGCATTGTCGTGGTCAGCCAGAAGAAGAATAGTCATGATGATGGCTCCTGTTCCCAGCTGATTACAGCACGCCGGCTTCGTTTTTGAGCTTGTCGATCAATTCGGCGACCGACTTGACCTTGACGCCGGCCTTGCGGCCCGATGGCTCCTCGGTCTTCAAGACTTTCAGGCGCGGCGTGGTGGAGATGCCGAAGTCGCTTGGCGTCTTCTTGTCGAGCGGCTTCTTCTTCGCCTTCATGATATTCGGCAGCGAGGCATAGCGCGGTTCGTTCAAGCGCAGATCGGTGGTGATCACCGCCGGCAGCTTGATCTCGATCGTCTGCAGGCCGCCATCGACTTCGCGGGTTACCTGAGCCTTGCCATCACCGATCTCGATCTTCGAGGCGAAGGTCGCTTGGGCAGTTCCGAGCAGTGCTGCCAGCATCTGGCCGGTCTGGTTGCTGTCGTCATCGATCGCCTGCTTGCCGACGATGATCAGCCCCGGCTGTTCGGCATCGGCGACAGCCTTCAAGATCTTGGCAACGGTGAGCGGCTCGACTTGATCGTCGGTCTCGACCAGGATCGCCCGGTCGGCGCCCATGGCAAGGGCGGTGCGCAGCGTCTCCTCGGCCTTGTTAGGACCGATCGAGACGACCACAACTTCCTCGCACTTGCCGGCTTCCTTCAGCCGCAGCGCCTCTTCCACCGAGATCTCGTCGAACGGGTTCATCGACATCTTCACATTGGCAAGCTCGACACCCGTGCCGTCCGGCTTCACCCGGATCTTCACGTTGTAGTCGACAACCCGTTTGACTGGCACGAGTATCTTCATGTGGTCCTTCCTTCAGGAGAAACTGGCTTCGGAGACTTTTTTAGAAAATGCGCGTTCGGACGCCGCTCCGATTGTCGAATGGCGACATGGATACGCGTTTTTCCTCCAAATTCAACGCTTGCATGACGCCGGCAGGCGATTTGCCTCGGCAATATATGGACGTTTACGTTCACGTCAATATCGTCGTTAGCGGCGGCCCCAGGGAAATCGCTGCGCCGTCCGCCCGTCCGTGCCGGCTGCGATGGCCGGGCCGGCGCCCGGGTCGTTCCTCACGGCGCGGGGCGTGACGATCTGCCGGTCGAAGAGCGGCACACCAGGCCGGCGCAACAGCAGGATCAGTAAAGCGCCGGCAAGGATGCCGCCAACATGCGCGCCCCAGGAAACGTCGCCGTCAGGTGCAATCGCCAGCATGAAGAACTGCTGCCCGATCCACAAAAGCAGCGGCACGAAGGCCGGCAAGGGCAACGGCACACGGAAAAACACCAGCACCCAGACCCTGACGCGCGGATGAAGCATGACATAGGCGGCAACGACGCCGGAGACCGCCCCCGATGCGCCGACCAGCGGCGCTTCCGAGGTCATGGTCAGCAGGCCGTGGCAGAGCGCGCCGGCGGCCGCGCAAACGAGATAGAAGATCAGGAAGCGCAGATGCCCCATCGCATCCTCGACATTGTCGCCAAAGACCCAGAGGAAGATCATGTTGCCGGCCAAATGCCAAAACCCGGTATGGACGAAGGCGTAGGTGAGGTAGGTCAGCGGTTCCGGCACGATTTCGAGCCCCTGCGCTAGCATCGCATGGCCGAAGGCAATCGCCGGGATGTAGCCGAGCCCGACAGTCGTCGCCTGGGCTGCCTGTTCGCTCTCCAGGCTGGTCAAAAGCCAGACCGCGATATTCAGCGCGATCAGTGCGAGCGTCACCCACTGAACCTTGATATGTTTCAGCGTATTGGCATCGTGAAGTGGTATGAACATAAAGGCCCCCCGGCGATCGTGAACGCGGCAAGCCTATCTGTTTTTTCCCGGAACCCAAAGTACATCCGCATGGCCCTGGTCATTTGCATGACGCGCGGCGACGAAGAGGAAATCGGAGAGCCGGTTGACATATTTCATCGCCGGCTCGCCGACGATTTCGCCGTCGGTGCGGGCAAGCGCCACCATCAAACGCTCGGCTCGGCGCGCAATCGTGCGGGCAAGATGCAGATGGGCGGCGGCCGGACTGCCGCCTGGCAGGATGAAGGATTTCAGCGGCTCCAGGCCGGCGTTCAACTGGTCGATATCACGCTCGACGCGGTCGACCTGCGTCTCGATGATCCGCAGGGGCTCGTAGGCCGGCGGCTCACCAGTGTCGGGGGTAGCGAGATCGGCGCCGAGATCGAAGAGATCGTTCTGGATCGACATCAGCATGGCGTCGAGTTCGGGCAAGCCTGATGTGTGCAGCCGCGCCAGGCCGATCGCGGAATTGGCCTCGTCGATCGTACCGTAGGCCTCGACGCGCAGATCGTCTTTGAGCCGGCGCGGGCCGGACACCAGCCCGGTCGTGCCGTCATCGCCTGTTTTCGTGTAGATCTTGTTGAGTTTTACCATGCCGCACCGCCGGTCGGGAGGGCGGCCACGTTACTCCACCCTCCCTCATTCCTGTGCTCATCACAGGAATCCAGTGCGCCCAAGTCTTTGGGCGCAGGAAACTCTTTTGAACGTTGCATTTGGTTATTCACCGCGTAGACGCGCGATGGCTGGATTCCTGTGACAAGCACAGGAATGAGGGAGTTCGGGGAGGCGATAGTGCCCATATTTATCCCTCTACCGTTAGATTAGCCCTCACGTCGGACGGCCGCCGCCGGTCAGCCACAGCGTCACCATGATCAGGATGACGGCGATCGCCTGCAACAGCACACGAAGCTGCATCAGCTTGTTGGAACGGTTGGGATCGCCGCCCTTCATCATGTTGAAGAGACCGCGGATCAGGACGAGGGCGACGACGCCCATGACGATGATCGCGAGGATATAGGTGACCGTGGACATGGCGTTCAGCTTTCTCAGTCAGTCCGTCCAGCGCATCAGGCGGTAGAAGAGGTCTGCCGGAAGCAGCCGCTTCAGGAACATGCCCTGCTTAGCCGGAGTCGTTACAGGATAATGTGGCCTCGGATTTTTCGAGTTCAATGCGTGTTTCAACACGGAATAGACCGCTTCCGGGCCGAGTTTATGGCGGTTGACCGGCCCCGATCCGTCGAGTCTCGCCAGTTGTCTGATGTAATCGACCGCGTGCGGCGAATTCTCGAGATCGATATGTTCCTTGATCTTTGCGAGCGCATTGGCGGTGAACCGCGTGGCGATCGGTCCCGGCTCGATCAGACTGACATGGATGCCGCTGCCCTGCAGCTCCATGCGGAGCGTAATGCTGAGGCCTTCCAGCGCGAACTTGGACGCGGTGTAGGCGCCGCGATAGCGATAGGGGACGACGCCGAGGATCGACGAGCATTGCACGATCCGCCCTTGGCCACGCTTGCGCATCGGCGGAATGACCTGCCGCGTCAGTTCATGCCAGCCGAAGAAATTCGCCTCGAACTGCGCGCGCAGCGTTGCCGTCGACAGATCCTCGACGGCGCCCGGCTGGCCATAGGCGCCGTTATTGAAGAGGGCGTCGATGCGACCGCCGCTGCGTTCCAGAACCGCGCCGACCAGGTCGGAAATCGTCTCGGTCCTGGCATAGTCCATCAGGAAGGCTTCGATGCCTTCTGCTTCCAGCCCCGAAAGATCGTCCGGCTTGCGCACCGTCGCGAAGACACGCCAACCATCGGCTTTCAGCGCCCGCGCGCAATGAGCGCCGATACCGGACGAACATCCGGTCACGACGATGGTGCGCTCTCCCGCCATGGAATGATTCCTGTACAAAATGGGACTCGTTTCCCATATTCGGCCAGAGGATACAATCTGGAAAGCCGGAGACGGAATGCCCAAGGTGCTGCGCACGATCTACGACGTGGTCTATGACGCGATCTGTCACATGGTCGAGGACGACGGCTTCGCCATGGCAAGCCATGTGGCGCTGTCGAGCCTGCTTGCGGTTTTCCCCTTCCTGATCTTCGGTACGGCGCTTGCAAGCTTCCTCGGCGCCGATCAATTTTCCTCGACCGCCATCCACCTGATCTTCGACACCTGGCCCGAGGCGATCGCCAAACCGCTCGCCGACCAGGTGCTGCAGGTGCTGACCATTCCGCGCGGCGGGCTGCTGACGATCTCGGTGCTGGCGGCCGCATATTTCGCTTCGAACGGTGTCGAGGCGCTGCGCATTTCGCTCAATCGCGCCTATCGGGTGCAGGAAACGCGGGCCTGGTATTTCACCCGTCTCGCCAGTCTGGGCTACGTGTTGATCGCGGTCATCATCTTCACGGCGATCAGCATTCTGCTGGTCGCCCTGCCGCTGGCGCTCGATTATTCGAGGAAATGGTTTCCGCTGTTTGCCGATACGCTCGACATCGTCTTCAGCTGGCGCATCTACGGCACGCTGGTGGTTCTGACCGTCGGACTGCTGGTCATGCATCTCTGGCTGCCGGCCGGCAAGCGGCGGGTCTTCGACGTCATTCCCGGGGTGCTGCTGACCCTGCTTCTCTGGCTCGCCGGCGCGCTGATCTTTGCCTATTATCTCGCGACCTTCGCCAATTATACGGCAACCTATGCCGGCCTCGCCTCTGTCATGATCGTGCTGATCTTCCTCTATATGGTCGGCGTCATCTTCATCATCGGCGCGGAGATCAATGCAGCGCTGATCAAGTTCCGCGTCTTCCGGATGTTTTCGCACACGCTGTCGATCGTCGGCAGAGAGCGTGTCGAAAGGCAGTCAGAGCCCGACAAGGCGGCGAATATCCGCCCCTGACATGCCCTGGGCGCGCAATTCGCCAAGTCCGCTGTCGCCTTGGCTTTTCGAAAGCTTGCGGCCATCGGCGCCGAGAATGAGACGGTGATGGTGATAGACCGGCTGCGGCAGGCCGAGCAGTACCTGCAACAGCCGGTGCACCGATGTCGCGTGGAAGAGGTCGAGCCCGCGCACGACATGGGTGACGCCCTGCAGCGCATCGTCGACGACCACGGAAAGATGATAGCTCGACGGCGCATCCGAGCGCGACAGGATGACGTCGCCCCAGACGTCGGGTTCTGCGGCAATCTCGCCTGTCCTGCCGTCGCCGGTTTCCGTCCAGAACAGCAGTTCGCCGATCAGGTCGAGCGCTTTGCGCATATCGAGCCGCCAGGCATGTTTCTTCCCCGAGGTCAGCATGTCCCGCCATTCGTCTGCCGGACGCTCGCGATCACTTGCGGGATAATGCGGAGTGCCGTCGGGATCGCGCGGCCAGGATTCACCCGCCGCCTCGTAGGCGACGACGCGCGCCTTCACCTCGCCGCGCGTCAGGAAGGCCGGATAGACCAGTCCGCGCTCGATCAGTTCGTGCAACGCTGCCTGATATTCGGGAAAATGTTCCGACTGGCGCCGCACCGGGCTTTCCCAGCTGATATCAAGCCATTCGAGATCCCTGAGGATGCCGGCCTCGAACTCGGGCGTGCAGCGCGTCTGGTCGATATCCTCGATGCGCAGCAGTAGGCGCGCTTGTTCGGCCTCCGCCATGTCGCGGTTCAGAAGGGCCGAGAGGGCATGTCCGAGATGCAACGGTCCGTTGGGGCTCGGCGCAAAACGAAAGACAGGTTTTTGACGCTCACTCGTGGTCATGCTTTCTTCTGCCATGGATTCGGCTTTTGAACCACTGCGAGGCAATGTGCAGATCATCCGCAACGAAGATGACGTCAGGCAGGGGCTCGAAGCGCTGCTTCGCCTCGATCCGCGTCTTGCGCCGATCGTCGCGGAGGCCGGGGCCATTCCGCTCAGGTTGCGCGAGCCCGGCTTTGCCGGTCTTGCCCATATCATCGTCTCGCAGATGGTGTCGCGCGCCAGCGCCGAGGCGATCTGGCGGCGCATGCTGCCGGCGGACGGTTCGCTGACGGCCGAAGGTTACGCACTGCTTCACGCCGAGGCGTGGCGCGAATTCGGCCTATCGCGCGCCAAGGCCGAGACGCTGTCGCGGATCGCCGAAGCGGTCGCCTCCGGCCGTCTCGATCTCTCCGGGCTCTGCCTGAAGCCGCCGGGCGAGGCGCTTGGCGAACTGACCGCGCTGAAGGGCGTCGGGCCGTGGACGGCAGAGGTCTATCTGATGTTTTGCGGCGGCCATGCCGATGTTTTCCCGGCCGGCGATGTCGCGTTGCAGAATGCCGTCGGGGCGGCATTCGGTCTGGCCGCACGGCCGCAGGCGAAGGCGCTTGCTGAGCTTGCGGCAGTCTGGTCGCCGTGGCGCTCGGTGGCGGCACGGCTTTTCTGGGCCTACTACGCCACGAGGATGCGCCGTGACATGGTGCCGATCGGCTGATCGGCAACACTCTTCAAATTGCCTTTATCCTCTGAATTTATTGGACTTCACAATCCTGTAACAACCGGCCTAATATACAGGTGCAGATGCCGAATCGATCAGGAGAGTCCCTTGACGATTGCAGTCTCCCCACAGGCCCTGCCGGCGCTCGTCCTGAACGCTGACTACCGGCCACTGAGTTATTACCCCTTGTCGTTGTGGTCCTGGCAGGACGCGATCAAGGCGGTATTTCTCGACCGTGTGAACATCATTGCAGAATATGAACATTCGGTTTCCTCGCCGAGCTTTTCGATGCGGCTTCCGAGTGTCGTGTGCCTGAAGACTTACGTTCAGCCGTCCCGCAATCCCGCTTTCACCCGGTTCAACGTCTTCCTGCGCGACCGCTTCGAGTGCCAGTATTGCGGCGCCCATGACGACCTGACCTTCGATCACGTCATCCCGCGCGCCCATGGCGGCGAGACCACCTGGGAGAATGTCGTGGCAGCCTGTTCGCCTTGCAATCTGCGCAAGGGCAGCAAGCTTCCAAAGCAGGCAAGCATGTTCCCGGCGCAGAAGCCCTACCAGCCGACGGTGCAGGATCTGCACAATAACGGCCGGCTGTTCCCGCCGAACTACCTGCATGAAAGCTGGCTCGACTATCTCTACTGGGATACCGAACTGCAGCCCTGATCGAACGGCTTACAGCGCTGCGCGTCTTTTCAGACGCGTAGCGCTATAGGACTTCAAATGCTGCATAATTTTATGAGGCGGCCTTGCGAACGCCGACAAAGGCGAAGGCTGCGAGCAGAATTCCGGCAATCACGTTCCAGCCCGCAAAAGACAGGCCGAGCACCCGCAGCGCCGCATCGGTGCAGGACGGGCCCTTGATGGTGTTGAGCTCACCGAGCAGATCGCCGGCATTGGTCGTCATGCTGCTTGCCGTCGTTGAGCAGGTGGCCGGGCCAGGCCAGAAATGCCATTCGACACCGGCGTGATAGACACCCATGCCTGCCGTCACCAACATCAGCATGCCGGCCGCGAGAATGAGCGCCCGGGTGATCCAATTCGGCAGTCCGACGAGCTCGGAGATGGCGGCCAGGATCGCGATCGGGATGGCGTAATAATAGGGCTGCCGTTGCAACAGGCAGAGGGCACAGGGAATATAACCGCCGATATACTGGAAGCCGAGCGCGGTGCCGACCGCCGCCGCCATGCCGATGGCGAGCAAAATGGAATAGACAAAGCCGGGGCGGGCGAGCGGCGAGGAAATAGTCATGGCGGAGCTCCGCGAGTTTAGTAGAGCATGAGATGCAGATTGAGATTTTAGGCCTGTGCGGCCGAAAATCATCCTCGCCTAGTGAGCGAAAGAGCGGTAGCCGACATATAGCACGATCACGGTAGCGGCACCGATGCCAACGATTTGGCCGAGGCGCTTCTCGATGAAGTCACGGATCGGCTCGCCGTAGCGGCGCAGCAGCCAAGCGAGGAAGAGGAAACGCGCGCCGCGTGCAATAATCGCCGAAACAATGAAAAGGCCCAGATTGACGTGAATGACGCCAGACAGGATCGTCACGATCTTGATCGGCGGCAGATGCGCAAGACCTGATGTGACAAGCAGCAGCAGGATCCACTCGTAGGTGACATAGGCCTTCATCTGCTCAAAGGCATCGAGCTTGCCATAGAATTCGAGAACCGGCCGCGCCACCGTCTCATAGGCGTAAAAGCCGAGCGCCCAGCCGGCGATGCCGCCGAGTACGGATGCGACGGTCGCGACCAGCGCGTAGCGATAGGAGCGTTCCGGCCTGGCAAGCGCCATCGGCAGGAAGAGCACATCGGCGGGGACGAGAAAGATGGAGCTTTCGACGAAGGCGATGACGGCGAGCCAGATTTCGGCCGATTTGCGCGCGGCCAGAGACATGGTCCAGTCGTAAAGTCTGCGGAGCATTCCGTTTCCTTCCTGTTGCAGTGCAAAAGAGCTTTAGGGGCCGTGCGCGGCGCTGTAAATGCTCGCCCGTGTCCTTCCTGCCACCGCCGTCAAAAAATTTTCGTGATGCGGGGTGTCAGCGCCTCTCCCAAGATTTCGCAGGATTGCGAATCTGCCATTCTGCGGCAAGCTGATTTAGGGTCGACGTGCAAGGTGGCATGAGAATGTTCAAAGTGATCGAAGGCGGCCGTGGGCGGGCCGTGCAAATGGATAACTGGTCCGAAGAGGGGCGCGGACCAAGCAAAGAGGACGTGCGCCGGGAGGCTGCCCGACGGATCAGCGAGAGCGGTTATCATCTGTCCCGCATCCGGGAATTCGCGACCGGTGTGCCAATGCTGGCGTCTCTCAAACACTTGTCGCTGCAGATCGATTTCGCAGCCGAGACGTTGTCGCGGCTTGATCCAATCCCGGAGGATTTCCGCTCCGACGGCTATTGGCCGGCGGGCTGAGGCAATCACGGTAGCGTGACATGCGGCGCTGTTTGCGTCAGGACAGGTCCATCGACTTTTCCCATTGCTGCCGCAGGACGTTCATTTCCGTCCGCTTCTGGGCCATTTCGCTAACGGCAGCGCGCAGATGCGGATGGTGCGACATGAACATGTTGAAGTCGCGCCGTTCGAGCACCTCGAACTGGCAGAAATCGACGGCGATGACGTCGGCCGTGCGTCGTGCGCCTGTCAATAGCGCCATTTCGCCGAAAAAAGCGCCGGGCTCCAGGCGGATCGCGCCACTGGCGAGCCGCACTTCCACCGCGCCCGAGGAGATGAAATACATGCTGTCGCCGCGGTCGCCGCGGCGGATAACGCGTTCGCCCGGCGGCGCGGATTTTGCCTTGAAGAGCAGTAGCAGCTCCTCCTGCGCGTCCTCGTCGACCTCGGAGAACAGCGGGAAAGTCTCGATCAGCTGCTGCATCTTCAGTTGATGCTGGCGCTCTCGCTCTTCGCCGAGCGCCCTGATCTTTTCCAGTTCTTTGCCGAGCGCCTTCTGCCTGCTCCTGCCGTAGCTTTCCCAGAGGGAGGGCCATTTCGAATGGATATATTTCTTCAGGCCGTCGGTTGCGAAGATCACGATCGGGTTGAGTGTGATCGACAGGATCGCGGCGGCCAGGATCAGATCCTGGCCCTCATGCGGCAGGAGCCCGAGTGAGACGCCGAGGCCGGCGAGGATGAAGGAAAACTCGCCGATCTGGGCGAGGCCGCCGGCCAATGTTAGTCCCATGCTGATAGGGTATCTGAGCAGGATGACGATGAGGAAGGTGATGATGCCCTTGCCGAGGATGACGAGCGCCAGTGCGCCGATCACGGCCAGCGGCTGGCGCACCAGGATGGAGGGATCGAAGAGCATGCCGACGGAAACGAAGAACAGCACGGAGAAGGCATTCTGCAGCGGCAACGAGTCGGCGGCGGCCCTGTGGCTGAGCTGGGATTCGCTCATGACGACGCCGGCGAAAAATGCGCCGAGCGCAAAGGAGACGCCGAAGATCGCCGCCGAACCGAAAGCGATGCCGAGTGCGATCGCCAGCACCGTCAGCGTAAAGAGTTCCCGCGAGCCGGTGCGGGCGATCATCGTCAGCAGCCAGGGCACGATGCGAGGGCCGAGGAAGATCGCCATGGCGGCGAAGGCAACAACCTTCAGCAGTGTCAGGCCGATCGTCAGCGCCAGTGGCAGGTCACCGAGGCCGTGATTGGTCGTATTGCTGGCGTTGCCACCCAGTAGCTCTGCCAGCGCCGGCAGCAGCACCAGCGCCAGCACCATCACCAGATCCTCGACGATCAGCCAGCCGACGGCGACGCGTCCGCTCGCCGCGTTGACGAGATTGCGCTCTTCCAGCGCCTTCAAGAGAACGACGGTGCTCGCCACCGACAGGCTGAGGCCGAGGACGATGCCGGCGCCGAGGCTCCAGCCCCAGAGTTTGCAAAGGCCGATGCCCAAGAGGGTGGCGAGGATGATCCGCCCGATCGCGCCAGGCACGGCGATGCCGCGCACGGCGAGCAGGTCGGAGGCGGAAAAATGCAGGCCGACGCCGAACATCAAAAGGATAACGCCCATCTCGGCGAGCTGGCCGGCAAGGGCGGTATCGGCGACGAAGCCCGGTGTGAACGGCCCCATCAGGATGCCCGCCATCAAATAACCGACGAGTGGCGGCAGCCGAAGCCGGTCGGCCCCATAGCCCAGGATCGCTGCGAAAACGAAACTGACGGCGACCGTCGCGATAAGTCCTACTTCCTGATGCACGTCCGCCCTCTCTTGTGATAGCGGCGGCCACTTTGGACGAAGTGCAAGCAAAATTAAACAGTTGATTTGGGGATGGGCTGCTGTTCGGGCTTTCGTTCTCAGTCCTGGCTGGTGTGGCGCAGACGTCGTCCGCGGCACGGTCGGGCCGTCACCGATGTTGGAACCACTTGCGTCTTGCCTCGTTGCCCTTTCATCAGACAAGGAGAAACGACATGCGGAAGATGATCTTGAACTGTACTGTGGCGGCCCTTGCCGCCTGCTCGTTTGCAGCGCCTGTTCTTGCCAACAGCGTCTATGTCAGGGAGCGTTCTTATGACGACGGCTATCGCCATGAGCGGGTACAACCTGGCATCACCATCAGCGAACGTGGCGTCACTTTCGGTGCCGTGCGCGAACGTGAGCACCGCCGCTATCGCGATAATGGCTGCGAAACCAGGAGCGTCACCCGACAGACCGACGAAGGCGAGGTCACCAAGACGGTCCGTCGCTGCAATTAACGAAAAAATATGCGATAAGGACGAAGCCCGGTTCCGACGAGCCGGGTTTTCGCCTTTTGTGGCAAGAATATCTCAATGCGGTGGTGAAAGTCGTCTGTCGGTGTTATGAGCACGCCTTTGGTAAAAGCGCGTTCCCAGCGCAAACACCGCCCGCACAGGATCTTTTAGTATGATTGAGCTTACGCCGTCCCAGATCGCCGCACTTAAACTCGCCAGGGATGGAGACCTTTATCCTCAGCCAGCCAATAAATGGACGCACGAGAATGCGACAGTTACTTATGCAAAAACTGACCGGTGGAAAGAGCGGCCTCAGAAAATAAAGTCGGTCACTGCCAAGACGTTGGGCGAGTTGAAGGAGCCGGGTTTTCTCGAAAGGCGGCACCTGGATGACGACGCATCAAAAGACGTCTACGGCATCACGATGGCCGGCAAGATGTGGCTGCTGAAGAATAAGTAAGCTTCGCTTAGATGCGAATTCCTTCCGTAGGGCCATCGATTCTTTGAGGCAAGGCAAGGCATTTGAGATGATGGTGCAGCCAACCGGAGCATTATAGAACCCGTCCGCCTTCGTTCCTGACGGAACTACGGCGCGACAGCCTCCGCTTAGCTGCTCTCTTCGGCTTGCCGAGCCGAAGCTCACAGAGCGAAGGCTGGTGCCCCATGCCGGAGTCGAACCAGCACTTCTTTCGAAACTCGATTTTGAGTCGAGCGCGTCTACCAATTCCGCCAATGGGGCAACGGATATGAACGGGCGGCTGTCTAACATGCGAGCGCCCGGACGCGCAAGACGGGCAAGCGAAGTTATCGGACTGATCCGGTAGAGAGATCCGGCCTCGCGTCGAGGCCGGATCCTGTCTGATATCAATGGGCGGCGGCCGGTGCCGGGCTGCTCAGGCCGGACTTCTTCAGCGTGATCGCCAGGATCGAGGCCAAGAGGCAGAAGGCGCCGGCGACGAAGAATGCGGGCAGGTAGCTCGAAAGTTCCGTACGCGAGAGGCCGGCGCCATAGGCGGCGGTGGCTGCTCCCAGCTGATGGCCGGCGAAGACCCAGCCGAAGACGAGGCCGACCTTTTCGGGGCCGAAGCGATCGGCGGCGATCTTGACGGTCGGCGGCACGGTGGCGATCCAGTCGAGGCCGTAGAAGATGGCGAAGATGGAGAGGCCGTAAAAACTGAAATCGCTGAAGGGCAGGTAGAGCAGCGACAGGCCGCGCAGGCCGTAATACCAGAAGAGCAGCCAGCGATTATCGAAGCGATCGGACAGCCAGCCGGAGCCGATGGTGCCGAAGAAATCGAAAATGCCCATGACGGCCAGCACGCTGGCGGCGGCCACCGGCACGATGCCGAAATCGCCGCAAAGGGTGACGAAATGAGTCTGGATCAGGCCGTTGGTGCTGAGGCCGCAGATGAAAAAGGTGGCAAAGAGGATCCAGAAGGTCGAGGTCTTCGAGATTTCCTTAAGCACGGTGATCGGCGTCATCAACGCGACGCCAAGCGAGGTGCTTGCCGGTGGCGGCGTCACCTGCGTCTCACCGAAGGAGGGCAGGTTGAGGTCGGCCGGACGGTCGCGCATGAAGGCCAGCACGGCAAGGGCTGCGACCATGATCATGGCGCAGACGAAAAACACCGTCGAGCGCCAGCCGTAGCGCTCCGTCAGCTCCGCCATCAGCGGCAGGAAGACGAGCTGGCCAGTGGCCGAACTTGCCGAGAGCATGCCGACGACGAGGCCGCGATGCTTGGTGAACCAGCGGCTGGAGACCGTTGCGGCGAGCACCATGGCCGTCAGACCCGTGCCGAAACCAACGACGATACCCCAGAGCAGCAGCAGCTGCCACAGCGTCGTCATGAACAGCGAACCGACGAAGCCCGCGCCAATCAGCGCCAGTGCGAAGACGATGACCTTGCGCACGCCGAAATAATTCATGAAGGCGGCGGCGAACGGACCCATGAAGCCGAAAAGGATCAGGCGAATCGCAAGGGCCGAGGAAATCTGCGAGGTCTCCCAGCCGAACTCATCCTGCAGCGGTTTGATGAGCACGCCAGGTGCGCCCATGGCGCCGGCGGTGACCAGCATGGTGAGGAAGGTCGCGGCAACGACGACCCAACCGTAATGGATGTTGCGCCGGGCAAGGGTGGAGGCGAGGACGGTGGAAACCATGGGCAAGATTCCGTTTGAATTCAGGTTTTAGGAGATACTGGACCGATTTACATGATGGCCATCATATTTCTTGCGTATTGATGATGGACGTCATATATTTTGTCAAGCGACTATTTCTGGAGATGACAAATGCGGGTCAGCCGCGAAAAATTTGCCGAAAACCGCGAAAAGATCCTGATCGTTGCCGGCGTGCTTTTCCGCGAAAATGGCTTCGACGGGGTCGGCGTCGCCGACATCATGAAGGCGGCCGGGCTGACGCATGGCGGCTTTTACGGTCATTTCGGTTCGAAGGACGACCTGGCGCTTGAGGTCAGCCGCAAGCTGATCGACAAGGTCGAGACGCGCTGGAAGGAGCATATCGCCGAATCGCCGGACCGGCCGCTGGCAGCGCTTCTCGATCATTATATCCACTGGCGCACGGTTGACGATCCGGGCGGCAGCTGTGTCTTCGCAACGCTGATCCAGGAAGTCAGCCGCAGCCGCGGCGCGGTCCGCGCGGTCTTCAGCGACGGGCTGTCCGTGCTGGTCGACACGCTTGCCGATATCGTTCCCGGCGAAACGGAAGAAAAGCGCCGCGCCAATGCGACGACTACACTGTCATCGATGATGGGGGCCGTCATTCTTGCCCGTGCGGTCGAGGACAGGGCGCTTGCCGAGCAGTTTCTGGTGACGATGCGCCGGCAGCTCGATCCTGAAAGCCAGACATAATCTCAGTCGCGAAAGGCGATGAGCGCGTTGCTCTCGACGATCTCGGTGAATTTCCCCTTCGGCGAGAGCGCGGTGAGTTCGCTTCGCAGCACCTGCTCGAATTCCATCATCCTGTCGCCGAGCGCCTGTGGCGAGGTGACGGACATGGAGAAGGCGCGGCCGACGATCTCATCGGCATTGATCACCCGCTCAGCGACGACGCCGATGCGTTCGAGGTTGCGGAAGGTCGAGCGCAGCAGAAATTCCTCGTGCTTTATCCAATCCGGCCCATGGTGAAACTGCCGGTCGGTCCGCATCCGCTCCGGTGAAAAGGTCTCAGACACCCTCTCCATCGCCTCGCGCCAGGCAGGTGAAGAAGAAATGTGCCGGTCGCCGAAAAGAGCGACCGCTCCGCCGGGCTCGGTCAGTGTGTCCAGCGTCGACAACGTGGCGGCGCGATCCATCCAATGGAACGAGCGGCCCATGGCTGTCATCTTCAGCGGCCCGAAAGAAGGGCCGAGGTCATAGGACGAAGCGAGAATGAACTTCGCGTCGACTCCGGCCGCGATGGCATCTTCTCGCGCGGCGTCGAGCATTTCAGGTTCAGGATCGAGGCCGGTGACATCGGCGTGGGCGAGGCGTGCGAAGGCGATGCCGATCTGGCCCGGGCCGCAGCCGAGATCGAGCACATGATCGCCAGGCTGAAGGTCAATCCTAGCGACCACGCGCTCGATCAGCCTGTCGGGATAGGGAACGCGGAAACGGCTGTAATAAGCGGCGGTGGTGCGGAAGCGGCGGGGCTCGAAAGGAATGGTGGTCATGGCGAACGATTCCTCGATGTCTAAGAACATTCGCTAGGACCGAATCATGACTGCCTTGTGATGACTTGTGCCCGAGGCAGTCACTTGACCGATGGAAGAAGAAGGGGCAGCCGGACGATGAGGCGATCCCAGCCCTCCACGAGTGAGGAGAACTGGGAGAAAGCGGCGGCAACCGCTGCTTACTTGAAGCCGGCGATGGCGTGCGGGATGTAGGGTGCCTCCAGTGCCGCGATTTCCTCGGCGGTAAGCTTGACCGAGAGCGAGGCAACGGCGTCCGTGAGGTGGTTCGGTTTGGACGCGCCGATAATTGGGGCGGTCACCGCACTTTTCTGCAGGATCCAGGCAGTTGCGACCTGGGCGCGGGAGATGTTGCGGGCCCTGGCGATTTCGGCCACGGCCCCGACGATCTTGCGGTCGGCATCGATGGACTGGGTGTAGAGCGTCTTGCCGAATTCGTCGGTTTCGCTGCGTGCCGTCGTCTCGTCCCAGTCGCGGGTCAGGCGGCCGCGGGCAAGCGGGCTCCAGGGGATGACGGCGATCTTCTGATCCTCGCAAAGCGGCAGCATTTCGCGCTCTTCCTCACGGTAGAGCAGGTTCAGGTGGTCCTGCATGCTGACGAATTCGGTCCAGCCGTTCAGCCTGGAGACGTAAAGCGCCTTGGCGAATTGCCAGGCATACATGGAGGAGGCGCCGATATAACGGGCCTTGCCCGATTTGACGACGTCGTGCAGCGCTTCCAGCGTTTCCTCGATCGGCGTCGTGTAGTCGAAGCGGTGGATCTGGTAGAGATCCACGTAGTCGGTGCCGAGGCGACGCAGGCTGTTGTCGATCTCGTCGAAGATCGCCTTGCGCGACAGGCCGGCGCCGTTCGGGCCCGGCCGCATGCGGTTGAACACCTTGGTCGCCAGCACGATGTCCTCGCGTTTGGCGAAGTCTTTTATGGCCCGGCCGACGATCTCCTCTGATGAACCATTGGAATAGGTGTTGGCGGTATCGAGGAAATTGATGCCGAGGTCGATCGCCTGCTTGATCATCGTCCGGCTTTCTTCTTCCCGCAGGCTCCAGGCATGATTGCCGCGGCCGGGATCGCCAAAGGTCATGCAGCCCAAGCAGATCTTCGATACTTCGAGACCGGTCTTGCCAAATTTTGCGTATTCCATGAAACGACTCCGTGATGAATTGGATGACCCCAGGCGGCTTTCCATGATTTAGCGCGAGATGGCCAAAGTCGCAGGGCGGCAAATGAAGAATCTATGCTGCATGCGCACAATGATCCGTGATCGAGACTTCTGAAGCCGCGCTCATCGCCGTCGATTCCGGCTGCAGCTTGCACATCCGCGCCGCAAGATGTTAGCTGATGCAGCATTTTTATCGGAATCCGACCATGCAACTGCCGTCCCACGATCGCTATGACGATCTTTATCGCGATTTCTCCTGGCGGATTCCGGAGGATTTCAATATCGGCCGCGCCGTCAGCGACGACTGGGCGGCGAGAGATCCGGAGCGTGTCTGCCTTGAGCATTTCAGCCCCGATGGCGATCATCTTTCGCTGACTTACGGTGAGCTTGCCGGCGCCTCGTCCATGTTCGCCAATGCGCTGGCTTCGCTCGGCATTAAGCGAGGCGACCGCGTCGCGCTGCTGATGCCTCAGTCCTTCGAGACCGTGGTCGTTCATGTCGCGATCTACAAGATGGGCGCAATCGCCTTGCCGCTGGCGCTGCTCTTCGGCGTCGAGGCGCTCGAATACAGGCTGAGGACCTCAGGTGCGGTGGCAATCGTCACCAATGATTTCGGCCTTGATCGCGTCCGGAAAATTCGCGATCGGCTGCCGGAGCTTCGGCATGTGATCAGCCTCGATAGTGCTCTCGATGCTCTCTCCTTTGCCGATCTGATCGTGTCATACGAGCCCTTCTTCAAGGGAGAAAAGACGTCTCCCGACGATCCGGCGCTGATGATCTTCACCTCGGGAACGACGGGGCCACCCAAGGGCGCGTTGCATGGCCATCGCGTCCTGCCCGGCCATGTTCCCGGCATGCAGTTCGCCCATGAGGGTTTTCCGCAACCGGACGATAAGGTCTGGACGCCGTCCGACTGGGCCTGGGCCGGCGGGCTGCTCAACGCGCTGCTGCCGAGTCTTCTGCTCGGTATTCCCGTCGTTTCGTCGCCGGCGCAGAAATTCGATGCCGGCATGGCCTATCGCATCATGGCCGAAATGAAGGTGCGCAATGCCTTCATTCCGCCGACGGCGCTGAGGCTGATGAGATCCGTTGCCGATCCGCGCTCGAAATATGATCTGGTGCTGCGCACCATCGGCTCGGCCGGGGAGGCGCTCGGGCGCGAGACCTATGAATGGGCGCGCCATACGCTCGGCATCACCGTCAACGAATTCTACGGCCAGACGGAGTGCAATTTCGTGCTTGCGTCGAGCGCTGCCTATGGCGTCACTAAAGCGGGCGCCATAGGGCGGGCGGTGCCCGGGCATCGCGTCGCGATCGTCAGCGAGACGGGCGATGAGTTGCCCGTCGGCGAACCGGGCCAGATCGCCATCGCCAGTCCCGATCCTGTCATGTTCCTCGGCTACTGGGACGACACGGTGGCGACGGACCGAAAATTCGCCAAAGGCTGGCTGCTCACCGGCGATATCGGCCGGCAGGACGCCGAGGGATATGTGACCTTCGAAGGGCGCGACGACGATGTGATCACCTCGTCGGGATATCGCATCGGCCCGGCCGAGATCGAGGACTGCCTGATCGGTCATCCCGCCGTGCAGCTTGCCGCCGCCGTCGGCAAGCCCGATGCCGTGCGCACCGAAGTCGTCAAGGCCTATATCGTGCTTTCACCAGGCCATCATCCAAGCGAGGCGTTGGCTGCCGACATAAGGGAATGGGTGAAGACGCGGCTTTCGATGCACGAATATCCGCGCGAAGTGGAATTCATCGATGCATTACCGCTAACCACCACCGGCAAGGTGATCCGCCGGCTGCTGCGCGAAAAGGCCGCCAGCGAGGGATAGAGCATTTCCGGACGCAAAAACACTAGGCACTTTTGCTGGAATGCTTAGCCTCGACCGGCAAGCGACATGATCTTCTCGCGCAGCATCTTCGCCATATTGCGGGTGCTGCGGTACATGTGGAGCTGGGCGGTGACCTGGCGCATGTCGCGGTCGCTGTTCTGCGTCAGGCCGATCACCAGCGTTCCCATTTCCTCGCGCTCCTGCCAGAAGCGGCTCATGATCGGATGATCCGAGACGGCGCAGGAATCCGAGCGGACGATATTGGCGTCGTCGAGATGCCATTCGGTGAGTTCGCTCATCAGCAGCTTGCCCGGCGAATAGCGGGCATAGTTTTCGTCGTAGGCGGTCTTCCAAGTATAGGCCTCGCCGCCCATCATCAGCACGACGATGGCGGCGATCGCCTTGCCGTTGAGGTCGATCGTGTGAATACGCACGGCATCGACGGCGGCAAGGTTCGACACCGCCTCGCGGGCGAAGGCCGTGTGATAACGATCGGTGACGAGAGCGCTTCGCCGCTTGCCCTTCCAACCGCCGGCTTCCATCGCCAGGAATTCCTCGAAGCGGGTATGGATTTCGCGCGGCTGGCGGGCGACGGCATAGACCGCGGTTCCCTGTTCCTCCAGCAGGCGCCACTGGCGGCGCATCTCGCGCATATGCGAGGAGGAGATGGTTTTGCCGAGATAGACCGGCGCCTCTTCCTCGCTCTGCAGCATCGGGCGCAGGTAGGGATTGGTAACGGTGACGGGAAGATTGCGGCTGAGCGCAACGGCCTTGACCATGCGCACGAAGATACCGTTCAGCCTGAGATCCGGCAGGACCATTATGGAGGGCAGATTGAGATCACGGGCGGTCAGCCCCTCGAAGAGATTGTCGAGGGTTTCGGCGGCATCCTCGCCATCGACGAGCGGCGTGCCGAGCGGACCGAAACTGTTTGACCAGCCGCGGATGATCGACGGGCCGACGGCAAAGCCCGGCTTGTCGACCGAAAACGGCAAGAGGAAGCGCATGCGGCTGCGACCGGCATTGTGGTCGCGGATCAGGGCGAAGTTCACCTGCCGGTCTTCGAGCCGCGGCATGGCGGGGGCGAGGAAGCGGCCGGAGAAAAAGACATTCGGTTCCATCGCCCGGTTGGAGAGGAAATCGAGCTCATCCTGAAGCTCATAGCCGAGTTTGCCGGGATAGAGGCAGAGTTCGCGCCCCGGCCGGCCGATCTCGGCGCGAGCCTCGGCCTGCGGCGCTTCGAAATGCAGTGCTGCGAGATCATGCACCATGCGGTTTGCGGCGCTGTCGGTGCTTTCGGTAACGGGGGGAACACGCACCATCTATCGAACTCTCATTTCTGGCGTTGCGGCGGAGGGGCTGGCGAAGGCGAAAAGAACGATGGCGAGGGTGCGGCGCACGGCGACATGCAGCAGGATTGCCTCGACTGCCATGGCAGAGGCCGTGGCGATCGCCGTGCCCTCGATGCCGTAATGCGGGATCAAAGCGAGGTTGAGGCCGACATTGGCCGTCAGTGCGCCGGCATAGAGCGCGACGCAGAGGTTCTGCTTGCCTGCCATCATCAGCAGCGTTTCGGCCGGGCCGACCAGCGATTTGGCAAGGATGCCGGCGAGCAGGATCGCCATGACCAGATAGCCCGATGTGAAGGCGCCGCCGAAGAGCGACAGCAGCAGATGACCGGCCGCAAGCACGACAAGGCCGACCCCGAGCGCCGGCCAGAAGGTCCAGCGGGCGGCGTCGATGGCTGCGGCTGCCAGCTGGGCGTGGTCGCCTTCGGCGATGATCGAGGAAAAGCGCGGGCCGGAGGCCGCCTTGACCGAGAAATTGATGAAATGTACCAGCGCCATCGTTTTGGCGGCGGCGAAGTAGATGGCGACGTCATGCGGCTCGAGGAAGATGCCGACGACGACGACGTCGGAATTGGTCAGCAGGAAGCTCACGCCCTCGATCAGGAAAATCGGAAAGGCGACGCTGAACCAGGCGAGGAAATCGACCTTGCGTGGGCCGTCGTCATAATGCCGGCGAAGGCGGTAAAGCGTTGCGGCATACTGGCCGAGAGCGGTGACGTAGGTGGCGGCGAGCGCTGCCTGCATCGCGGTGACGGCTGTGTGCTCGGCGCCGATGGCAATCGCGATCAGCATGAAGAAGATGATGAGGATCGGGCGGACGATATAGACCGGGCTCAGCGCCATCACCGGCCAATGGTTTGCCCGTGACGTGCCTTCGAGAATGTCGCCGAGCGCGATCATCGGCATGGCGAGCAGGCCGATGAAGATCGGGATGAGATAATAGACCTGGATCATATCGCCGAAGAAATGCAGCCCGAGCATGCCAGCGGCGAGCACCGCCGTGCCGGACAGCAGCGCAAAGATGCGCGCCGTGCCGGTCAGGCCGCGGATTTCCTCGAAAGCGCCCGCTGCCCTGTATTGCGGCAGAAAGCGGACGATCGCGGTGTGGAAACCGAGGCATGAGAGATCGCCGAAGACGACGACCAGCACCCAGACGAAAACGAAGATGCCGTATTCATATTCGCCCATCAGCCGGGCGAGCACGATCTGGGAGACGAAGGCGAGTGCGGCGCTGAGGATACGGATCGAAAAGGCCGTCAGTGCCATACGCTGGGCGGCCGCCCTCTCACCGCGCTCGGTGAGCACGGCAGCAAGCAAACGCAGCGTGCGGCCACCGATCGGGCGCAGGCCCGCGGGCAGCATCTTCTCCGCTGTTTCTATGACCGCCATGATGAACACGCAAAACTCTGAGGTCAGGCAAATCGCCCCTGAAGTCTTGACAGAACAGGGTTAAGAAACGGTTCCGGATCGCGCCTGCCGTCCAAGGCTGAAATTCCGGCTTTCCGGTGTTGCCGCAGAAAAGAAAATGCCGCCCGGAGGCGGCATTTCGCGGATCTTTGCGGGCCTGCTTCAGACCTGCTCGAAGGCGCCGTGGCAATGCTTGTATTTCTTGCCGGAGCCGCAGGGGCAGGTCTCGTTGCGGCCGACCTTGCCCCAGGTGGCTGGGTCATCCGGGTTGCGGTTTTCAGGAGAAACGATGACTTCCGATGCCTGGTAGATCGCCGGCGCGAAATCGTCTTCGCCGGTCGTCGGATCCAGGTGATGGGCCTGCATCAGCGGTGGTTCGGGCTCGGCAGGGGCCTGCTGCACCAGTTCGACGCGCATCAGCTGGGCAGTGACGGCCTCGCGCAGATTGTTGAGCAGCGCCGTGAAGAGCTCGAAGGCCTCCGACTTGTATTCCTGCAGCGGATCGCGCTGGGCATAGCCGCGGAATCCGATGACGGAGCGCAGATGGTCGAGGTTGACGATGTGCTCGCGCCAGAGATGATCGAGCGTCTGCATGACGATCGAGCGTTCGACATAATGCATGATGTCGTCACCGAAACGCTCGGCCTTTTCCGTGAAGGCGGCATTGGTGGCTTCCGTCAGGCGCTCACGGATATCGTCTTCGCCGATACCTTCTTCCTTCACCCAGTCCTCGATCGGCAGGTCCAGATTGAGAATGTTCAAAGCACCGGTCTTCAGGCCGGCGGCATCCCATTGTTCGGCATAGGCGCGTTCGGGGATATGCTTTTCGACCATGTCCTCGATCACCTCACGGCGCATGTCGGAAACGGTCTCGGAAATATTGGTCGATTCCATCAGTTCGAGGCGCTGCTCGAAGACCACCTTGCGCTGATCGTTGAGAACGTCGTCATACTTCAGGAGGTTCTTGCGGATGTCGAAGTTGCGGGCTTCGACCTTCTTCTGGGCGCGCTCCAGGGCCTTGTTGATCCAGGGATGGACGATCGCCTCGCCCTCCTTGAGGCCGAGCTTGGTCAGCATGCTGTCCATGCGGTCGGAGCCGAAGATGCGCATCAGGTCGTCCTGAAGCGAGAGGTAGAACTTCGAGCGGCCGGGGTCGCCCTGACGGCCGGAGCGGCCGCGCAGCTGGTTGTCGATGCGGCGGCTTTCATGGCGTTCGGTGGCGATGACGTAGAGGCCACCGGCTTCGAGCGCCTTCTGCTTGAGTTCCTTGATCTCCTCGATGATTGCCTGGATCCGGGCGTCACGCTCCGGACCGGCTTCGACTTCGCCGAGTTCGCGCTCGATGCGCATATCGAGGTTGCCGCCGAGCTGGATGTCGGTACCGCGGCCGGCCATATTGGTGGCGATGGTAATGGCACCCGGCACGCCGGCCTGGGCGACGATATAGGCTTCCTGCTCGTGGTAGCGGGCGTTCAGCACCTTGAAGTCGTCGAAGCCCTGCTTGCGCAGGCGCTCGGCGAGCAGTTCCGATTTCTCGATCGAGGTGGTGCCGACCAGCACCGGCTGGCCGCGCTTGTGGGCGTCGAGGATCTCTTCGATGATCGCCTTGAACTTCTCGTCGAAGGTCCGGTAGACCTCGTCGTCCTCGTCGAGGCGCTTGATCGGCAGATTGGTCGGGACCTCGATGACATCGAGATTGTAGATATTGGCGAATTCTTCCGCTTCCGTCTGCGCCGTGCCGGTCATGCCGGCGAGCTTGTCGTACATGCGGAAGTAGTTCTGGAAGGTGATCGAGGCCAGCGTCTGGTTTTCCGGCTGGATCTGCACCTTTTCCTTGGCTTCGAGCGCCTGGTGCTGGCCTTCCGAATAGCGGCGGCCCGGCATCATACGGCCGGTGAACTCGTCGATGATGACGACTTCGTCGTTGCGGACGATATAGTCCTTGTCGCGCTGGAAGAGCTTGTGGGCCTTCAGCGCGTTGTTGACGTGGTGGACGATCGCAACGTTCTCGATGTCGTAGAGCGCGTTGCCCTTCAAGAGGCCGGCTTGGCGGAGCAGGTTTTCCAGCTTCTCGGTGCCCTCTTCGGAGAAGTTGGCGGAGCGCTGCTTCTCGTCGATCTCGTAATCGCTGGGCGCCAGCAGCGGTATGTAGGCGTCGATCGTATTATAGAGTTCGGAGCGGTCGTCGAGCGGACCGGAGATGATCAGCGGCGTGCGCGCCTCGTCGACGAGGATCGAGTCCACTTCGTCGACAATTGCGAAGTTGTGGCCGCGCTGAACCATCTGGTTCTTCTCGTACTTCATGTTATCGCGCAGATAATCGAAGCCGAGTTCGTTGTTGGTGGCGTAGGTGATGTCGCAGGCATAGGCCGCGTGGCGTTCCTCGTCGGAAAGGCCGTGGACGATGACGCCGGTGGTCATGCCGAGGAAGCCGTAGACGCGGCCCATGGTCGCGGCATCGCGCTGGGCGAGGTAATCGTTGACGGTGACGACGTGCACGCCCTTGCCGGAAAGCGCGTTCAGATAGACCGGCAGGGTGGCGACGAGGGTCTTGCCTTCGCCGGTCTTCATCTCGGCGATCGCGTTCGAATGCAGGATCATGCCGCCGACCAGCTGTACGTCAAAAGGTCGCAGGCCGAGAACGCGGCGAGAGGCTTCGCGCACGACGGCAAAGGCCGGGATCAAAATGTCGTCGAGCGTCTTGCCCTCGGCGAGCAGGGCGCGAAACTCCACGGTCTTTGCCGCGAGCTGCTCGTCCGTCAGGGCCTTCGTCTTCTCTTCGATAGAGTTGATGGCAGTGACGTTCGGCTGATAGGACCGCACGCGGCGGTCGTTGGAAGACCCAAATAACTTGCGGGCTATACCGCCAAAGCTGACCATATGACTGGCCCTTTCTCAATATTCATCCCCGGCGTTTCTTGTCCGCGGCCCAGCCGAAAATCAGGCGCGCGCCTTAAAACGCCCGGAAACTGTTCTGGACGCGAGGTTGCGTGACAGATAAGAGGGGGGTCGAATGATGTCAACGGATTTGGCGGATACAGAAAGGCCACAATCCGGTGTTGATGGCTATTTTGGGCTGGATTCAGGGGATGCTGAAACCGGCAATGTAACTGTGAAGGGTATTTCATGTTGAGCACCAACAAACTTGCCGTTCTGGCGTTTGCAACCTTTGTTGCGCTCCAGGCCCCGGCCTATGCCGATGACGCCGTCATCGCCAAGGTCGGCACCCTGGAGATCCACCAGTCGGAACTCGACCTTGCCGTCGCCAATCTCGACCCCCAGTTGGCGCAGCTTCCCGATGACCAGAAGAAGGTCGCAGCCCTTTCCGCCGCCATCGACGTGAAGCTGCTTGCCGCCGACGCTGCGGCCGAGAAGCTTGATCAGACCGACGAATTCAAGAAGCGCATGCAGTATCTCTCCGACCGCGAGCTGCACAATGCCTATTTCAAGAAGCATGTCGTCGACATCGTGACGCCTGAAGAAGTCAAGGCCCGTTACGACAAGGAAGTCGCCGCCCTGCCGAAGCAGGAGGAAGTCCACGCCCGTCATATCCTCGTCAAGACCGAGGACGAAGCCAAGGACATCATCAAGCAGCTCGACGCCGGCAAGGATTTCGCCGAACTCGCCAAGGAAAAGTCCACCGATCCGAACAAGTCGGAAGGCGGCGATCTCGGTTATTTCTCGCGCGGCCGCATGGTCAAGGAATTCGAAGACGCAGCCTTTGCGCTCGAGAAGGGCACCTATTCCAAGACGCCGGTGAAGACCGATTTCGGCTTCCACGTCATCAAGGTCGAGGATAAGCGCGACGCTCCGCCGCCGCCCTTCGAGCAGGTGCAGGATCAGGTTCGTCAGCTCGTCATGCGCGACAAGTATCTTGAGCTTCTGAACAAGGCGAAGGCCTCGGCCAAGATCGAGATCACGGACGAGACGCTGCGCAAGGGTTACGACCAGGCCAACAAGCAGCCCGAGCCGGGCAGCGAGCCCGTTGCGCCGGCACCGCAGCAGTAATAATCGCATTAGGGCCCGGTTCTTCCGGGCCCCTCACTATCGTGGTTGTCGCATTTCCGGACGGCGAACCGGTTTCCATTTCGCCTGGAAATGCTCATTGGCAGGTCTCATCATGTCCGGTTCCGTCTCTCCGCTTGCTCCGAAATCCTTCGTCTCGATGCCACCGCTGCGCGGCGTGCGCATGGCGACGGCTTCCGCCGGCATCAAGTACAAGAACCGTACCGACGTGCTAATGATGGTCTTCGACAGACCGGCGACTGTTGCGGGCGTTTTTACCCGCTCGAAGTGCCCGTCGGCGCCGGTCGATTTCTGCCGGGCCAATCTCCCCCATGGCAGCGCCCGCGCCGTCGTCGTCAACTCAGGCAATGCCAATGCTTTCACCGGCCTGAAGGGCCGCCAGGCGACCGCACTGACGGCGAAGTCGGCTGCCGCTGCCGTCGGCTGCGCCGAAAACGAGGTCTATCTGGCCTCGACTGGCGTCATCGGCGAGCCGCTCGATGCCACCAAATTCGCAGGCGTTCTGGATCGGATGCAGGTCGAAGCGACCGGCGATTTCTGGTTCGAGGCCGCCAAGGCGATCATGACGACGGACACCTATCCGAAGGTTTCGACCCGCAGCGCCGAGATCGGCGGCGTGGCCGTGACGATCAACGGCATCGCCAAGGGCGCCGGCATGATCGCGCCTGATATGGCGACGATGCTCTCCTTCGTCGTCACCGATGCCGACATTGCGCCTGCCGCGCTGCAGGCGCTTCTGTCCGACGGCGTCGGCCCGACCTTCAATTCCATGACCGTCGACAGCGACACCTCCACGTCCGACACACTGATGCTGTTTGCAACGGGTGCCGCAGCCGAGGACGGCCAGGCCCGCATCGAGCGCGCCGACGACCCGCGGCTTGCCGCCTTCCGGGCCGCACTCAACGAAGTGCTGAAGGATCTGTCGCTGCAGGTGGTGCGGGACGGCGAAGGTGCGACCAAGATGCTCGAAATCACCGTGACGGGGGCCGAGAGCGATGCCGCCGCCAAGCGCATCGCGCTGTCGATCGCCAATTCGCCGCTGGTCAAGACCGCGGCCGCCGGCGAAGACGCCAATTGGGGCCGTATCGTCATGGCCGTCGGCAAATCCGGCGAGATGGCCGACCGCGACAGGCTTGCCATCTGGTTTGGCGATATCAGGGTCGCCGTCAATGGCGAGCGTGATCCCGATTATTCCGAAGCGGCCGCCTCAGACGTCATGAAGGCCCAGGATATCCCCGTCAAAGTCGATATCGGGCTCGGTGCCGGCACGGCAACGGTCTGGACCTGCGACCTCACCAAGGAATATGTTGCGATCAATGGCGACTATCGGAGCTGATCGTTCATTGGAGCAGGCATCCATTTCCTCACACAATCTGCCGCTGGTGCGCAGGCTGGAGGCCGTCGGCTTCCGCGCCTGGCCGGCGGCATCCGTGCAATATGACGGCAGCTGGCAGGTGCGGCTGACGGCCGGTCACCCGTCCAACCGGCTGAACTCGATCGTGCCGCTCGATCCCTCGGATCATCGCGACGTCGAAATCCGCCTGGAAAAGGCGAGCCGGAAGTTCGAGGCCTATGGCCGCGCCGCCGTGGTCCGCCAGACGCCGCTTGCTTCGCCGGTGCTGATCGAACTTCTGCGCGCGCAGAACTGGACGCGCTTCGACGATACGGTGGTGATGGCCTGCGACCTCGCCGAGGCGGAGCTGCCGGATACGCTCGATCACCTGCCGACCCATGATATCGGCCGTTTCGTCGACGCCAACCTCGCCGTCGACCAGTCGCCACTGAGGCTGAAGCCGGCGCTTGCCGAAATCATTTCGGCGATCAAGCCGCCATCCGGCCTGTTCATGATCGAGAACGCGGTGGACGGCCCGCTTGCGACCGTGCTCTGTGTCCAGGACAACGACCTCGCCGGCATCATGTCGCTTTCGGTCTCCGAGGCGCGGCGGCGCGAAGGACTCGGCACCGAAATCCTGACCTCGGCGCTGCGCTGGGCGCGCATGCGCAGCGCCCGTTCGGCCTGGCTGCAGGTGAAGCTGTCCAACCGTCCGGCCATCGCACTTTATGAGCGCCTCGGTTTTCGCGACGCCTATCATTATTGCTATTGGCAGCAGGAGCCGCGATGAGCGAGGCGGGCCGGAAGATATTGCTGGTCGCCGCCTGTGCGCTGATCGATGCCGATGGGCGTATCCTGTTGGCACAGCGCCCCGAGGGAAAGTCGCTCGCCGGGCTCTGGGAGTTTCCCGGCGGCAAGGTCGAGCCGGGTGAGACGCCGGAGGAAACACTGGTGCGCGAGCTCGAGGAGGAGCTCGGCATCAACACCAAGATCGCCTGCCTCGCGCCGCTTACCTTTGCCAGCCACTCCTACGAGACCTTCCACCTTTTGATGCCGCTTTATATCTGCCGGCGCTATGAGGGCATTCCCCAGGGCCGCGAAGGCCAGGCGCTGAAATGGGTGCGTCCGCAGGCGCTGCGCGATTATCCGATGCCTCCGGCCGACGAGCCGCTCATCCCGATGTTGCAGGATTTACTTTAGCATTATCTGATTATTATTGTGCCACACCATTTTCGGCTGTGGATATTAATGGATCGTTTAACACCTTCTGCCAAAGATCGGCCTCAATCAAGCATCTGGCGTGCGTGTATTAAAAGGCTTGACCTCATGGACGATGATTTCTGGAAAGCTGTCCGGGAAAAGGAACGGGCCTCGTCTGCTTCGCGCAGGACGGGTGCGCTGAATATCGCCCTCCTGTTCGGCACGGCGGTAGTCGCGCTGACGCTTATCCTGACGCCAATGCTTGCGGATTCCTCGAAGAAAAGCGTCTTTGCCAGTGCTCCGGCGGATTTCGATACGATCACGACGGGATCGATCCCCAAGAGTGAAAGCGGCAAGCGTTATACGATCCGCCGCAGCGTCCTCCAGGATACGCCCGGCTCGGTCTGCGTCGTCCAGGGCTATGGCGTCGGCGCCGGTTGCTGAAAAATGCCGGCCGTCGCCCGATGGTCGTGGAATTGGTCGTTTGCCGTCGGTTTCGCTCAGAGGGTCGCGAAATAATGCGTATTTTGAAAGCATTTCTTGCAGATAACAGAGCTGCGACGGCAATTGAGTATGGCTTGATCGCCGCCCTCATTTGTGGCGCGCTCGTCTCCGGTCTCGGGGTCTTCACCGGCGCCTTGCAAGGCGTCTTCAACGTGATCAATAACAATATGACGGTGAATTGAAGAAGCCGCCGGCCCTCACTGTTTGAGCTTGTGTTCGTCCACCTTCAGTGCATCGGCAAGGCGCGCCTTGGCCGAACCCGGCTTGAGCGGCTTTTGCTGGCTCTCGTGGGCAGCCCATCCCGAGACATAGATGATCGAGAAGGTGGCGCGGATACGTCCGTCGGGATCGGCATAACGTTCGCCGTAGATCTCCGCTGCGCGCAGGAAGAAGGCGCGCGTCAGTGGCATCCGGGCGCGGGCTGCAAGCGGATTGCTCATGCCCATCGCTCTCAGATCCCGCATCAGCGGAAAGAGCGAATCATAGCGCACCGTATAATTCTCCGCATCGATCACCGGCAACGTGAAGCCGGCGCGCTGCATGAGGCTACCGACATCGCGCACATCGGCGAAGGGAATGACACGCGGGCTTGCGCCACCTGTCATCTCGACCTCGGCGGTCAGCAGCACGTCGCGCAGTTCCTGTAACGTGCCGGCGCCGGGGATCGCGGCCAGGAAAAGGCCGTCCGGCTTCAGGGCGCGGCGGATCTGGATGAAGACACCCGGCGTATCGTTGGTCAGATGCAGGCTGAGCGGCGCAAGGATGAGATTGGCCGATTGCGGTTCGAGCGGCACGTCCTCGAGCGGCGCCTCGATCAAGATTTCGTCCGGCCCGGCATAGGCCTTCTCGCTTTCAACGCGGATCATCGTACCGATCTTGCCCGTTGCCAGCGCCGCCCGGGCGGCAGCACCGGTCGCGCCATGCAGTTCGACGGCGGTCCCGAAAGTCCGCTCGACCACGGAAAGCCTTTCGCCCATTTCCTCAGCGGCGATGTCGAGCAGGAAGGCGGCTTTCGGATCGTTGTTGGCAAGCGCGCGATGGCGATGTGCGGCGATCAGGGCTCTGTCGAAGATCGTTTCCATGGCGATGTCCTTAGTCCCGCGCCGCCCGTGCGGCAAGACGATTTTCCTTTCGTGGAGAACGCGCTAGTCTCTGCGGCATGGGGCCAATCGAATTGAAAAGACCGGCAGAATTCTTGCGCACGCATCTCTTGCGGCCGTTTTCGGCGCTTGCCGATTTTTTCTATCCGCCGGCCTGTTCCGTCTGCGGCATTTCGACCGGCGGCCATCGCGGGCTCTGCGCGAAATGCTGGTCCGGTATCCGCTTCATCGAGCGGCCCTATTGCGAGGTGCTCGGCATTCCCTTCTCGCATGATCTCGGCACCGGGATACTCAGCGCCGAGGCGATCGCCAACCCGCCGCCCTTCGACCGGCTGCGGTCGGCTGCGACCCACGACCATGCAGTCCGCGATCTCGTCCATGGGCTGAAATATCGCGATCGCACCGATCTGGCGCCGATGATGGCAGCCTGGATGCTGCGTGCTTCCGACGGGACGGTCGAAAGCTGCGATGCGCTGATCCCGGTGCCGCTGCACCGTAGCCGTATGCTGGCGCGCAAGTTCAACCAGGCAGCCGAGCTGGCCCGCCATATGGCAAGGCTCTCGGGCAAGCCGCTGCTGGCCGCCACGCTTATGCGCGTCAAGCGCACCAGCCAGCAGGTCGGCCTTGGCGCCAAGGCGCGCGAAGACAATGTCAGGGGCGCTTTTGCGATCGCCAAGGGTAGCGAAAACGACATTTTCGGCAAGCGCATCGTCCTTATCGACGACGTCTATACAACAGGGGCGACGGTTGCCGCGGCAAGCCGGACGCTGCGCAAGGCGGGTGCGGCCGACATAACGGTTTTGACCTTTGCAAGGGCTCTCTCCGAGCCTATATGACAGAAATACCCGGCATCGGTCTGGAGAGATTATGGTACCCGTCACAATCTATACACGGCAGTTCTGCGGCTATTGCACCCGCGCCAAGTCCCTTCTCGAAGAAAAGGGTGTCGAATATGTCGAGCACGACGCGACCTTTTCGCCGGATCTTCGCCAGGAGATGATCGGCAAGTCGAACGGCCGTGCCACTTTTCCGCAGATCTTCATCGGCGCCGATCATGTCGGCGGTTGCGACGATCTCTTTGCGCTCGATCGGGCCGGCAAGCTCGACCCGATGCTGGCAGCCTGAGGTAGAACCGATGAGCTTCAAGGCCGCCGTCGTCCAGATGTGTTCCGGGGTCGATCCGGTGAAGAATGCCGCCGCCATGGCGCGGCTGGTGCGCGAGGCCGCTGGCCAGGGCGCGACCTATGTACAGACGCCCGAGATGACCGGCATGCTGCAGCGCGACCGTGCGGCCGCACGCGCCGTGCTCGCCGACGAGGCGCATGACATTATCGTCAAGACCGGCTCAGAGCTCGCCAGGGAACTCGGCATCCACATGCATGTCGGTTCGACGGCGATCGCCCTTGCCGACGGCAAGATCGCCAATCGCGGCTTCCTCTTCGGTCCCGACGGCAGGATCCTCAATCGTTACGACAAGATTCATATGTTCGATGTCGACCTCGACAATGGCGAGAGCTGGCGTGAAAGTGCCGCCTATACAGCCGGCTCGGAGGCCCGCGTCCTGTCGCTGCCCTTTGCCGAAATGGGCTTTGCGATCTGCTATGACGTGCGGTTTCCCGCACTCTTTCGCGCCCAGGCGGTTGCCGGCGCCGAGGTGATGACTGTTCCTGCCGCCTTCACCAAGCAGACCGGCGAGGCGCATTGGGAGATCCTGCTCAGGGCACGCGCGATCGAGAACGGTGTCTTCGTCATCGCCGCCGCGCAGGCCGGCCGGCATGAGGATGGGCGCGAGACCTTCGGCCATTCGATGATCGTCGATCCCTGGGGCATGGTGCTGGCGTCGGCCGGCGCCACCGGTGAGGCGGTTATCGTCGCCGAGATCGATCCCACCGCGGTCAAGGCCGCGCATGACAAGATCCCGAACCTGAGGAATGGCCGGGAATTCTCGGTCGAGAAGATTGCGGGGGCAGTCGCCGGAGGCGTCGCCGCTTGATCCGCTATTCCCTCACCTGTGACAATGCCCATGAATTCGAAGGTTGGTTTTCGGAAAGCGCCGATTTTGATCGTCAGATCGAAACCGGTTTTCTGACCTGCCCGGTCTGTCATTCCGCCGCCATTTCGAAGCTGTTGATGGCGCCTTCGGTGTCGACCGCGCGGAAGAAGGACGAGAGGCAGACGCTGGCGATGAATGCCATGCGTCAGGAGGCCCTGCAAAAGCTCAAAGAAGCCGTCGCTGCGGTCAAGGCCAATTCCGAGGACGTCGGCACGCAGTTTCCCGAGGAAGCCCGCAAGATCCATTACGGCGAGGCGGATGCCCGCGGCATCATCGGCCAGGCGACGGTCGACGAGGCGCAGGCGCTCTTGGAAGAGGGCATCGAGATCGCAGCCATTCCCGTCTTGCCGGAAGACGTGAACTGACATGAAGTTCACGCCGCTTGCTGTCCATGATTTCAGCCTGCGTGTCGCGCTGAAAATAGCCGGCTTATTGATGGCGGGAGCTATGCCGGCCGCTTCGCCAGCAGCATATAATTTACGTCCATATCCTTGGACAGGTTCCACTGGTTCGACAGCGGATTGAAGAAGACGCCGGTGCGGTCGGTGATCTCAAGGCCGCTTGCCACCAGCGGCTTTTCCAGCTCTTCCGGGCGTACCAGCTTTTCATACTGATGCGTTCCGCGCGGCAGCCAGCGCAGAATGTTCTCGGCGGCGAAGATGGCAAGCGCTGCCGCCTTCATCGTTCGGTTGATGGTGGCAACGAAGATCAGGCCGCCGGGGCGGACCATTTTTGCGCAGGTCGTCATGAAGAATTCGACATCGGCGACGTGCTCCACCACTTCCATATTCAAGACGATATCGAAGGTCTCGCCAGCCTCAGCGAGCTCTTCGGCGGTGACGGCGCGATAGTTGACCGAAACGCCGGAGGCCTTGGCATGGGTGGAGGCGATGCCAATATTCTTCTCGGACGGATCGGCGCCGACGACCGAGGCGCCCATGCGGGCGACAGGTTCGGACAACAGACCGCCGCCGCAGCCGATATCCAGCACGCGCAGACCCTCCAGCGGGCGTGCGCTTTTTGGATCACGGCTGAAATTCTCGCAGGCCTTGTCGCGGATATAGGCGAGCCGGACGGGATTGAACTTGTGCAGTGGTTTGAACTTGCCGGTCGGGCTCCACCATTCCGCCGCCATCGCCGAGAAGCGGTCCACTTCGCCCTGGTCGATCGTGCTTTTGGCGCCTTCCGTCATCGTCCACTCCTTCATTCGTGACATGTGAAGTCGGATGATCGGGGGCATAAGTCAAGGGGCGCGGATCAGGGGATTGGCGAGTGCGGAACCGCTCACCAATAGCTTTTGTCGCGTGCGCTTGCCTCCCCTCGCCAAACTCGCTAAGAGACGCCGCAACTTGGGGCCTTTGGGGCCTGGGCTTTTAGAGCGGTTCCAGAAGTTGGGAATCCGGCTCTCTGGCCCAAGCGGTCTGCCCCAGAGCTTTCGTGATGCCGGGTCCGGTTTTCCGCTTTCCCGGCGCCAGTCGTGGTAGAGGCATATGGCACGCATCGTAATGAAATTCGGCGGCACGTCCGTCGCTGACCTGGACCGCATCAAGAATGTTGCCCGCCACGTAAAACGCGAAGTCGATGCCGGGCACGAGGTGGCGGTGGTCGTCTCGGCCATGTCCGGCAAGACCAATGAACTGGTCGGCTGGGTCCAGGGCACGCCGAAGGTGATCGGCGCCAATTCTCCATTTTACGATGCGCGGGAATATGATGCGGTGGTCGCCTCCGGCGAGCAGGTGACCTCGGGGCTGCTGGCAATCGCATTGCAGGCGATGGATATCAATGCGCGTTCCTGGCAGGGATGGCAGATCCCGATCCGCACCGACAATGCGCATGGCGCGGCACGGATCATGGAGATTGACGGCTCAGACATCGTCAAGCGGATGGGCGAGGGGCAGGTCGCCGTCATCTCCGGCTTCCAGGGGCTGGGACCCGACAACCGGATCGCGACGCTCGGACGCGGCGGATCGGACACTTCAGCCGTCGCAATCGCGGCAGCTGTCAAGGCGGATCGCTGCGATATCTATACTGATGTCGACGGCGTCTACACGACCGACCCGCGCATCGTGCCGAAGGCGCGCAGGCTGAAGAAGATCGCCTTCGAGGAAATGCTGGAAATGGCCTCGCTCGGCGCCAAGGTACTGCAGGTGCGCTCGGTCGAGCTTGCCATGGTACACAAGGTGCGCACCTTCGTGCGCTCATCATTCGAAGATCCCGATGCTCCGGGCATGGGCGATCTGCTGAACCCGCCCGGAACGCTGATTTGTGACGAGGATGAAATCGTGGAACAGGAAGTAGTCACCGGCATCGCCTATGCCAAGGATGAGGCTCAGATCTCGCTTCGCCGTCTTGCCGATCGGCCGGGCGTCTCCGCGGCGATCTTCGGGCCGCTCGCCGAATCCCATATTAATGTCGACATGATCGTCCAGAATATTTCCGAGGACGGGTCGAAGACAGACATGACCTTCACCGTGCCGTCAGGCGACGTCGAGAAGGCGATCAAGGTGCTCGGCGACCATAAGGAGAAGATCGGCTACGACGTCGTGCAGAACGAATCGGGGCTGGTGAAAGTATCGGTCATCGGCATCGGCATGCGCAGCCACGCGGGCGTTGCCGCTACCGCATTTCGTGCACTTGCCGAAAAAGGCATCAACATCAAGGCGATCACCACCTCCGAGATCAAGATTTCCATCCTGATCGACGGTCCCTATGCAGAACTCGCTGTCAGGACTTTGCATTCCTGCTACGGTCTGGATAAGAATTGATTCCCAGCGGGCGGCCTGCCCCTTCAGGTTGAGGAGATGAGGCCGGCCCGCCGGGACTAAGTGCGTTGTTTCGGGAGCTTGAGACGCCATGAGAGACCTTTCCGGCGGTCCGCGCGTGCTGCTCAGGCGGCTGCGCGAGTTGATGGCGGAGCCGCTGGAGCCGCAGGATCGTCTTGACCGGATCGTCCGCCAGATCGCCGGCAACATGGTGGCGGAGGTTTGCTCCGTCTATGTGCTGCGCGCCGACGGCGTCCTCGAACTCTACGCGACCGAAGGCCTCAACCGCGAGGCCGTGCATCTGGCGCAATTGAAGATGGGGCAGGGCCTGGTCGGCACCATCGCGGCCTCGGCCCAGCCGTTGAACCTTTCCGACGCGCAGTCGCATCCTGCGTTCCGCTACCTGCCGGAAACGGGTGAAGAAATCTACCATTCCTTCCTCGGCGTGCCGATCCTCAGGACCGGGCGCTCGCTTGGCGTTCTCGTCGTGCAGAACAAGGCAAGCCGCAACTATCGCGAGGAAGAGCTAGAAGCGCTCGAGACGACGGCGATGGTGCTGGCAGAGATGATCGCCACCGGTGAGCTCAAGAAGATCACCAAGCCGGGCCTCGAACTCGACCTGACGCGTTCGGTCACCGTCGACGGCGATACTTATAATGACGGCATCGGCCTCGGTTACGTCGTGCTGCACGAGCCGCGCATCGTCGTCACCAATCTGCTGAACGAGGATGCCGAGAAGGAAATCCGGCGGCTGGCCGAAGCCATGGGCTCGCTCAGGATCTCGATCGACGATATGCTGTCGCGCCGTGACGTCTCGATGGAAGGCGAACATCGCGAGGTGCTCGAAACCTATCGCATGTTCGCCCATGACCAGGGCTGGGTGCGCAAGCTCGAGGAGGCGATCCGCAACGGCCTGACGGCGGAAGCAGCAGTCGAGAAGGTGCAAAGCGACACCAAGGCGCGGATGATGCGGTTGACCGACCCTTATCTGCGCGAACGCATGCATGATTTCGAGGATCTGGCGAATCGGCTGCTCAGACAGTTGACCGGTTATACCGGCCGGACGACCGGCGAAGGTTTCCCCAGCGATGCGATCATCCTGGCGCGCGCCATGGGAGCAGCCGAACTGCTCGATTATCCGCGTTCCAATGTCCGCGGGCTAGTGCTGGAAGAAGGGGCGGTAACGAGCCATGTGGTGATCGTCGCGCGCGCCATGGGCATTCCGGTCATCGGTCAGGCAGCGGGCGTGGTGGCGCTCGCCGAGAACGGCGATGCGGTGATCATCGACGCCGACGAGGGACATGTGCATCTGCGGCCGATGGCCGATCACCGGCGTTCCTACGAGGAAAAGGTTCGCTTCCGCGCCAGGCGGCAGGAGCAGTTCCGGGCGCTGCGTGCCGTCGAGCCGGTGACCAAGGATGGGCAGCGGATCGCGCTGATGATGAATGCCGGCCTGCTGGTCGACCTGCCGCAGCTTTCGGAATCGGGCGCCGAGGGCATCGGCCTGTTCCGCACCGAGCTGCAGTTCATGATCGCCTCCACCATGCCGAAGGCGGAGGAGCAGGAGCAGTTCTATCGCAATGTGATAAAGCAGGCGGCGGGCCGCACCGTCACCTTCCGTACGCTCGATATCGGCGGCGACAAGGTGGTGCCCTATTTCCGCGGCCATGAGGAAGAAAATCCCGCACTTGGCTGGCGCGCCATCCGGCTGTCGCTCGACCGGCCGGGATTGTTGCGCACCCAGTTGCGCGCCCTGCTGAAGGCATCGGCCGACACCGAGCTGAAGCTGATGGTGCCGATGGTGACCGAGGTTTCCGAGCTGAAGATGGTGCGTGAGCTCTTGCAGAAGGAAGTGCAGCATCTGTCGCGCTTCGGCCACGGGCTGCCGCGCAAGCTGCAATTCGGCGCGATGCTGGAGGTGCCGGCACTGCTTTGGCAGCTCGACGAGCTGATGGAGGCGGTCGATTTCGTCTCGGTCGGTTCGAACGATCTCTTCCAGTTCTCGATGGCGGTCGATCGCGGCAATGCGCGGGTCTCGGACCGCTTCGATCCGCTCGGCAAGCCGTTCTTGCGCATCCTGCGCGATATCGTGCGGGGGGCGGAGCGGAACAAGACGCCGGTGACGCTCTGTGGCGAGCTCGCCAGCAAACCGATCTCGGCGATGGCGCTGCTCGGTATCGGCTTCCGCTCGATCTCGATGTCGCCGGCCTCGATCGGACCGGTGAAGGCGATGCTGCTCGGGCTCGACGTCGGGGCGCTGACGAAGGCGATGGATGAGGTGCTGGACGATCACCACGCCTTGATGCCGATGCGCGAAGTGCTTGCCCGCTTCGCCGAGAGCCACAATATTCCCCTTTAGACAGAGATTAAGAAGAATCGGAGTGAAGGGTGGCGAAGCTTCCCGTTGAAAAGATGCGCGAGCTGGAACGTCGTTTCGGCGAGATCGAGGCGCGCATGTCGGCTGGCCCGGCTGCCGATGTCTATGTGAAGCTCGCATCCGAATATTCCGAGCTGCAGCCGGTCGTGACGAAGATCCGCGTCTATGAAAAGGCGGTCGCCGAGCTTGCCGATCTCGAAACGCTGCTCGAGGACAGGTCGGTCGACCGCGAAATGCGCGACCTCGCCGAGCTGGAGCTGCCCGATGTGAAAGAGCAGATCGAGTCGCTCGAGCAGGAGATGCAGATCCTGCTTCTGCCGAAGGATGCAGCCGACGAAAAGAGTGCGATCCTCGAAATCCGAGCCGGCACGGGCGGCTCGGAAGCGGCTCTTTTCGCCGGCGATCTCTTTCGCATGTATGAGCGCTTTGCGGCGGAAAAGGGCTGGAAGGTGGAGGTGCTCTCGGCAAGTGAGGGCGAAGCCGGCGGCTACAAGGAAATCATCGCGACGATCACCGGCAGGGGGGTCTTTGCCAAGCTGAAATTCGAATCCGGCGTGCATCGCGTGCAACGCGTGCCGGAAACCGAGGCGGGTGGGCGTATCCATACGTCGGCCGCAACGGTTGCGGTGCTGCCGGAGGCCGAGGAAATCGACATCGAGATCCGGGCCGAAGACATCCGCATCGACACGATGCGCTCTTCGGGTGCTGGCGGCCAGCACGTCAATACGACGGACTCGGCAGTGCGCATCACCCACCTGCCGAGCGGCATCGTCGTCACCAGTTCGGAAAAATCGCAACACCAAAATCGCGCCAAGGCGATGCAGGTGCTGCGCTCCAGGCTTTATGATGCCGAGCGGCAGAGGGCCGATAGCGAGCGCTCTGCCGATCGCAAGAGTCAGGTCGGCTCCGGCGACCGCTCGGAACGTATCCGTACCTATAATTTCCCGCAGGGGCGGGTGACGGACCATCGCATCAATCTGACGCTCTATAAGCTCGACCGGATGATGGAAGGCGAGATCGAGGAGGTTGTCGACGCGCTGATGGCTGATTACCAGGCGAGCCAGCTGGCGCAGCTCGGCGAGCAACAATGAGCTCGACGGTCGCCGATATGCTTGCCGATGCGCGCCGCCGCTTCACCGAAGCAGGTATCGTCGACCCGGCGACCGATGCGCGGCTGCTTGTCGCGGGTCTTCTGACACTGTCGCCGACCGAGCTGTTGACGCGATCGGCCGAAAGGCTTTCTGCCGAGCAGGCCGAAGTGATTTTCAAGGCGCTGGAGCGGCGGCTTGGTCATGAGCCGGTGCATCGCATTCTCGGCGAGCGTGAATTCTACGGCCTGCCGCTTCGGCTCTCGGCTGAAACGCTGGAACCGCGGCCGGATACGGAAATCCTGGTCGATACGGTTCTCGTCTATCTCAAAGACCTTGCAAAGGCGCAAAACCGTCTCCATATCCTTGACATGGGAACCGGGACCGGGGCGATATGCCTTGCGCTTTTGAGCGAATGTCCTCATGCATCAGGTGTCGGCAGCGACATATCGGCGGATGCACTTTTGACGGCAAGATCGAATGCAGAAAGAAACGGGTTGCAGGATCGTTTTGAGGCCGTACAGTCAAGTTGGTTCGAGGACATCCAGGGATCCTTTCACGCGATTGTCTCAAATCCGCCCTATATTGCTTCCAATGTCATTCACGATCTCGCTCCCGAAGTGACGAAATTTGATCCGGCGGCGGCTCTGGATGGCGGCCCGGATGGGCTTGACGCTTACAAAGCCATAGCCAAGGATGCGGCAAGGTTCATCAGGCCCGATGGGGTCGTCGGACTGGAGATCGGCTACGATCAGCGAAACGACGTGACGGCGATCTTTGAAGCGAAAGGCTTCAGGTGCCTCAAATCCGTGAAAGATTATGGTCAGAACGACAGGGTGCTCGTGTTCGCGCTCGCGTGAAAGACGATAATGCGGCATTGGACGAGACATTATTGTTATTGCGAAGAAAAGGCTTGGATTTCCCGGTGAAGCAATATAGGTTGCGGTCACGTGTTGGGCAGATAGGAATGAACGAGATTCGTTCGGTACTTGGTTTGCCTCGGGGGTCCGCTCTTTTAAACGAGAGTTTCAACGGTTGAACACGACCCAATGCGTGAATCAGTCAAACTGACTTGAGAACCAAGCGGCAGGTCGGCGCAAAGGCGCAGTATGCTCGCGGCACAAAGGTCCTGATCCGGTTTTCCGGTCATGGCGGTTGGTGCCATGTATCCATCACAAACAGAGAATTCAGGTGAACGATCTATGAGGCCAGGACAGCAGAACAAGCGCGGTCGAGGGCGTGGTAACAATAATAACGGCGGCGGTGGCGGCGGTGGAAATAACAATAACAACAATTTCAACCGCAAGGGCGGCAATCCGCTAACCCGGACTTATGACAGCTCCGGCCCCGATGTGAAGATTCGCGGTACTGCGCAGCATATCGCCGAAAAATACGCGCAGCTCGCCCGCGACGCCCAAAGCTCCGGCGACCGCGTGATTGCCGAGAACTATCTCCAGCACGCCGAACATTATAATCGTATCATCGCCAGCGCCCAGGCGCAGATGCAGGAACGCTTCCAGCGCGACGACCGCGGCGAGTATAATGATCGCGACGGTGCGGACCGTGACGGCGACGATATGGACAACAATGACAATGAGAATGACAATGACGGCGACGATGTCGTTATCGTCCAGCCGCCGCAGAGCAGGCCGCACCAGCCGCAACAGAGCAGACAGCACCAGCCGCAGGCACAGCCGAAGCCGGTAGCCGCTCAGGCGCCTGCACCGGCACCCCAGTCCGAGGTCATCGATGGAACCGGCCCTCAGCCGGAGATCGAAGGCATTCCGGCCGAAGTCGCCATGGACGAGGAAGGTGCCGGCGGCCAGCCGCGCGAACGCCAGCCCCGCCGCCGCAGCACCGGCAGCCGTCCCCGGCGCCCGCGTCGCGGTGCTGAGGGCGAAGAAGCCGCCGCTGAAGGCGAGGGTGCCTCTGCCGAGGCGCCGGTGCTGGCTGACGTCGCATCGGAATGAGGATTTCGCTTTCCCTTCAGGGGAGAGCGTGACGTTCATGCCATCTACTCGAATTAGCTTGAAAATCCCCGGCCTTGTGCCGGGGATTTTCATTTTATGGGCTCTTTAAACTCACAGAACAGGCTACCATATTCTCCTCGAACTGCTTCGCCCGAATCCCTTACGGGCCAAGCGCGGCCTGCCTTTTCAGGGGGTCGATCTCAATCATTGGTCTGCGCCTCGTCAGGGCAGGGCGATCCATGGAGGTAGAATATGAATATCGAGAAATATTCGGAGCGGGTGCGCGGTTTCATCCAGTCCGCCCAGACCTATGCGTTGGCGCAGGGTCACCAGCAATTTACGCCGGAACATGTGCTGAAAGTCCTGCTCGACGACGATCAGGGCATGGCGGCGTCGCTGATCGAGCGCGCCGGCGGCGATGCCAAGGCCGCCCGCCTGGCCAATGACGCGGCTCTCGCCAAATTGCCGAAGATCTCCGGCGGCAACGGCAATATCTATCTGGCACAACCACTCGCCAAGGTGCTTTCGACCGCCGAAGAAGCGGCGAAGAAGGCTGGCGACAGCTTCGTCACGGTCGAGCGCCTGCTGCAGGCGCTGGCGATCGAATCCTCGGCCTCGACCTTTTCGACGCTGAAGAACGCAGGCGTGACGGCCCAGGGCCTCAACCAGGTCATCAACGACATCCGCAAGGGTCGGACGGCGGATTCCTCCAATGCCGAGCAGGGTTTCGACTCGCTGAAAAAGTTCGCACGCGATCTCACTGCCGAAGCCCGTGAGGGTAGGCTCGACCCGGTCATCGGCCGCGATGACGAAATCCGCCGCACCATCCAGGTGCTTTCGCGCCGTACCAAGAACAATCCTGTGCTGATCGGAGAACCCGGCGTCGGCAAGACTGCGATCGTCGAGGGCCTGGCGCTGCGCATCGTCAACGGTGACGTGCCGGAATCGCTCAAGGACAAGAAACTGATGGCGCTCGATATGGGCGCGCTGATTGCCGGTGCGAAATACCGCGGCGAATTCGAGGAGCGGCTGAAGGCCGTGCTCAACGAGGTCCAGGCGGAAAACGGCGAGATCATCCTGTTCATCGACGAGATGCATACGCTGGTGGGCGCCGGCAAGGCGGATGGGGCGATGGATGCCTCGAACCTCCTGAAGCCGGCCCTTGCCCGCGGTGAGCTGCATTGCGTCGGCGCGACCACGCTCGACGAATATCGCAAACATGTCGAGAAGGATCCGGCCCTTGCCCGCCGCTTCCAGCCCGTTGTCGTCGACGAACCGACGGTCGAAGACACGATCTCGATCCTGCGCGGCCTGAAGGAAAAATACGAGCAGCATCACAAGGTGCGCATCGCCGATGCGGCGCTGGTGGCGGCTGCGACACTTTCCAACCGCTATATCACCGACCGTTTCCTACCCGACAAGGCGATCGACCTGATGGACGAGGCGGCGGCGCGGTTGCGCATGCAGGTTGATTCCAAGCCGGAAGAACTCGACGAACTCGACCGTCGCATCATGCAGCTGAAGATCGAGCGCGAAGCGCTGAAAAAGGAAACGGACGTCGCGTCCGCCGACCGGCTGAAGCGGCTTGAAACCGAAGTGACCGATCTCGAGGAACAGGCCGATGCGCTGACGGCCCGCTGGCAGGCGGAAAAGCAGAAACTCGGCCTTGCCGCCGATCTCAAGAAGCAGCTCGATGATGCCCGCAACGAACTGGCGATCGCCCAGCGCAAAGGCGAATTCCAGCGTGCCGGCGAGCTGACCTACGGCGTCATTCCCGACCTTGAGAAGCAGCTCGTCGATGCCGAGAAGCAGGATGGCGACCGCGGCGCGATGGTGCAGGAGGTGGTCACCCCCGATAACATCGCCCATGTCGTTTCCCGCTGGACCGGCATTCCGGTCGATAGGATGCTAGAGGGCGAACGCGATAAGCTGCTCCGGATGGAAGACGAACTGGCGAAATCGGTGATCGGCCAGGGCGATGCGGTTCAGGCCGTGTCGCGCGCCGTTCGCCGCGCGCGCGCCGGCCTGCAGGATCCGAACCGGCCGATCGGCTCGTTCATCTTCCTCGGTCCGACCGGCGTCGGCAAGACGGAGCTCACTAAGGCGCTCGCCCGCTTCCTCTTCGACGACGAAACGGCGATGGTGCGCATGGACATGTCGGAATATATGGAGAAGCACTCCGTTGCCCGGCTGATCGGCGCGCCTCCCGGCTACGTCGGTTATGACGAAGGCGGAGCGCTGACGGAAGCCGTGCGCCGCAGGCCCTATCAGGTCGTGCTGTTCGACGAGATCGAAAAGGCGCATCCCGACGTCTTCAACATCCTGCTGCAGGTGCTGGACGATGGACGCTTGACCGACGGTCAGGGCCGGACGGTCGATTTCCGCAACACGATGATCATCATGACCTCGAACCTCGGCGCCGAATATCTGACGCAACTGAGGGACGGCGACGACAGCGACACGGTTCGCGAGCAGGTGATGGAGGTCGTGCGCGGGCATTTCCGGCCGGAATTCCTGAACCGCATCGACGAGATCATTCTGTTCCATCGCCTGAAGCGCGAGGAGATGGGCGCGATCGTCGATATCCAGCTGAAGCGGCTGGTAGCTCTGCTGTCAGAGCGCAAGATCGTCATCGATCTCGACGAGGAAGCCCGCCACTGGCTGGCGAACAAGGGTTACGATCCGGTCTACGGCGCAAGGCCGCTGAAGCGGGTGATCCAGAAGTTCGTGCAGGATCCGCTGGCCGAGCAGATCCTGTCTGGCCAAGTGCCGGATGGATCGACGGTGACGGTGACGAGCGGTTCGGACCGGCTGCAGTTCAGGACGAGGCAGACGGTGAGCGAAGCAGCATAAATAGGTTTGCCGGATGAATGAGAAATGGCGGCTTCGGCCGCCATTTTTTATTGAATGATCGGGGCCGTCTGTTGGAAGGGAAGCAGCGTAGATGGACGCTACTTGCTCGCCACCTGGTCCGGCGTCTGGTTGTTGAGCAGCGTATCGATGCGTTTGCGCTCGTCTTCGAATTTCGCCAGCGCCTCGCCCTGCAGCGATTTGCCGCCCGGCAGGCGGATGCGCAGCGGATCGACCTTGGTGCCGTTGACGATCAGCTCGTAATGCAGGTGAGGGCCGGTGGATTCGCCGGTCGTGCCGACCCAGCCGATCACCTGACCCTGGCGGATCTTGGCACCGGGGACGACGCCCTTGGCGATGGCGCTCTGGTGATTGTAGGAGGATTCATAGCCGTTGGCATGGCGCACGATCGTCTGGTTGCCGTAACCGCCGGAATCCCAGCCGGCTTTTTCGACCGTACCGTTGCCGGCGGCGATGATCGCCGTGCCGCGCGGTGCTGCCCAATCGACGCCGGTGTGCATGCGGGCGAAACCGAGGATCGGGTGGCGGCGCATGCCGAAGCCGGATTTGAAGATGCCGTTCGGAACCGGGTTGCGCAGCAGGAACTGGCGGATGCTCTTGCCGTTCTCGTCGAAATAATCGACCGTGCCGTCGTCGGGGTCCTGGAAACGGTAGAAGCGCGTCTGCGTATCGCCGAAACGGGCGTTGACATAGAGCAGTTCGGAATCCTCGGTCGCCTGACCGGCGCTGTCGGCGACGGAGAAGAAGGCTTCGAGACTGTCGGTCGGCCTCAGCTGCGCCTGGAAATCGACATTGCTGGCGAGCAGCTTGATGATCAGCGCCGTCATATCCTTCGTCATGCCGTAGGAAAGGGCAGCACGATAGATGCCGTCATAGACGCGCGGCAGGTTCTGGCCGGGGGGCGGTGCGAAGGAATTGTCATCGAAGGCGGTGGCGATGGCATCCAGCATCGGCGGCTCGCTGCCGGGCACGTACCTGCCCTTGTCGTCGACGGCCACGGTGACGAGATGGCGCGTGCCGCGATAGACGCTGGCTCGGATGATCTTTGCCTGTTCGCCCTTCTGAATGATGCCGATGCGCAGTACGTCGCCCTTGTCGAGATCACCGGAACCCAGCTGCTGCGCGATATAGCCGGCAATGCCATCGGCATATTGCTGCGGATAGCCTGAATCCGTCAGCGCCTTGGCGATCGGCGTGTCGACGCGCACCGGCAGGATGTCGTCGGCGAATTCTTCGGTCTGCGGCGTGATCGATTCCGATGCGGAGACCGTCATGTTCTGTTCGAGCACGCGGGCGGACAGACCGGCGGTCAGATCGACATCGGCGTCCTCGTTGGAGAAACGACGCGGATCGACGTAATAAAGGGCTGCCAGCTGAGTGTTGCCGTCGGTCAGCACCGAGCCGTTGGAGCGCACATTCTCTTCGACCTCCTCGAGCGACAGGCCGGATGCCATCTGCATGCTGGTCTTGCCGGTCGGGAAGGGAATGGTCTTCAGGCTGACTTCGGATTCGACGTCGGAGCCGTAAAGCGCGCCGGTGCGGCTTTGCGGCGCGGGCTGCGGCTCGTCGGCGGAAAAGATC